>NZ_JAAHGB010000035.1:0-70270 GCF_010672695.1 Okeania sp. SIO1H4 | reverse complement strand
ATCAAATTCAGAGCGGTTTTTATTTGATAGGTATTTTTTGACTCTTGTTTTGATCATGATACTTTTCTTGAGGCGTTAGCGGAGCTTTGCTGAGGCAATCGCTCTCTATTTTGCAGCGTTGGCGGAGCAAGTGCGACAGCTATATCGCTCTACATTACCATACGCTATATATGCTGTCTTTGCGTAAGTCCTGATACTATACTTTGAAAAGCCCTGCCCTCCTGGGAGGGGTTAGGGGTGGGTCTCCATCTGCCCATCTCCCCACACTCCCCATCTCCCCACACTTGTCAATTCAGGATAAGATACAAATATGGCAACTATAGATATCCAAGGGGTTCCACACGCCTACGAATTGACAAACCCCACAAAATCCCCCCATGTGCTTATTTTTATACATGGCTGGCTCTTAAGCCGTAACTACTGGCAACCTTTAATCCAAAGACTTTCACCAGATTACCAATGTTTATCTTACGATTTGCGCGGATTCGGTGATTCTCAAATCCACTCAACCCAAAAAAAATTAGTTTTCAACTACAGTCCCGCAGCTTATGTAGAAGACCTGACAATATTATTACAGAAACTCAATATATCTAGTGCCTGGCTCATTGGCCACTCTTTAGGAGGCACAATTGCCTTGTTAGGAGCGAATAGAATGTTCGATATTATCAAGGCAGTGGTCTGTATCAACTCTGGTGGTGGAATTTACATTAAAGAAGAATTTGAACGATTTAGGTTTGCAGGGGCACAACTTATCAAATTTCGTCCTAGTTGGCTATCTTATTTGCCTCTGACAGACTTAATGTTTACAAGAACTCAAGTGGCCACACCAATCTCTCGTAAATGGGGACGACAACGATTAACTGATTTTCTTGGAGCATCTTATGAAGCAGCTCTGGGGACACTATTAGACTCCACTACAGAATCAGAAGTTCATAACCTTCCACTGGTAGTCTCAAAATTGAAGCAACCTGTTTATTTTATTGCTGGAGCAAAAGACCAAATAATGGCTCCTAAATATGTAAAACATTTAGCTAGTTTTCACTGGATGTTTCAAGGCCACGGTGGAAATGTCCTAGAAATTCCTGAATGTGGTCATCTAGCAATGTTAGAAAAGCCTAATGCTGTAGCGGCTCATATCCGAAGTCTTTTGGCAAAGGAAATATAAATTATGACTAAAATTAAAGCCATCCATTCTGTACGTTGCCCTACCGACGGCTCCCTTAGCTGAGTTCTGACTTCCCCTCCAGGGACCTGTGAGGGATGGGTTGACTCCTAAGAAATATCCTAGCTATTTGTAGTAAGCATTTATCAATTTGGTGTTACCTAAGTTAAGCATTAATTCGTAGACTTAGAAATACCAAGCTAAAAATTTTCTCCTCTAAATATATAACTGTATTTTTTATTTTGGAGATATCTACTTCTTATTCATTCCTATTCTTAACTTATCATTTTTTTTGCTTCCTCAACATGAAGTCCAAGAATTACAACATCTCGCTTCGTACCATCTAAATTAGCCACTTTTGGTAAATAACCCCAACGTTGAAAACCAAACTTATCAAATAACTTTAAACTAGGCTGGTTATGAGCAAATATAACACCCAGTAAAGTATTGATTCCTAATTTAGGACTGTACAAAATTGCCTCTGAAAGTAATTTTTTCCCTATTCCTTTACCTTTATATTCAGGAGCAATATATATGCTCACTTCTGCTGTAGCTTTGTATGCAGCTCTGCCATTAAAAGACTGAAAACTCAGCCACCCAACAATTTTTTCATCTAATTCTATCACCCAAATTGGACGACTATCAGGTGAGTGTTCTTGATACCAAGGAATACGACTTTCAACTGATATAAATTCTAGATCTGCAGTAGCAATACGACTAGGAATTGAAGCATTATAAATTTCTACAATTACGGCTAAATCTTTTTCTTCAGCGTTTCTAATTTTCATTACTGATGTAGGAGTCTTAATTTTAAATTGTGCAGAAAATAGGTTCAACAATTAATAATTAATAATTAATTATTAATTATTAAGGCTTGCGCTCATAAAGCTAAAAGTCAGGATAGCTAAGTTCATTGCATTAACTGATATTGGTTAAAGCATTTTTTTGTCGAAAAAAGTGCCAGCTTTTCAGCTCAAAGAGCTGCAAAAAGCTAGTACTTTGAGACGATTATGGCAGAAAAATATTGGGACAATTTTTCCGACTATCTCTTCTATAATTCCCATTTCTCCTGTCTCCTACTAAAAGACTTTTTCAGCAAACCCCAATTATCAACTATCAATTATTCATTGTAATAGGGCTTTTTATATTCAATTTATCTCCTAGTTATTGGCTCTTATTGGCCTCAATTTACTGAAATTTTCTACTGAAATTCAAGAAAATTTCTTCACATAAAATGGCCGAAACCGTTGCCTGTTTCACCTCAAATCGACCCGTCCCCGCGTCCCCGTGTCTCGATGTCCCCGTGTCCCCGCGTCCCCGTGTCCCCGTGTCATACTTGTTACAGCTCACTTATTCCCTAGCGCATAGCGCTATACAACTCCATCACATCTTTTATGGCCATTCGAGAACTAGCTCCTAAGTTCAGAGATGAAATGTGGCCTCGACTCAGATGGTCAGCCGCCGCACAACCAATCATGGCCGCATTATCTGTACAGAATTTGAGGGGAGGAAATAGTACCTGTAAATTATTCTTACTTGCTGCTCTACTTAAGTGCCATCGCAACCCACTATTTGCAGCTACACCTCCACCAATCGCAATTGTATTTAATCCATAATCTAGCGCACAGGCGATCGCTCTTTTTGTTAACCCCTTCGCTACAGTTTCTTGAAAGCTAGCTGCAATGTCCTTAGTTATTGAAGACTCAGGTAATAATTCATGGCCTTCTGTTTCCAATTTTTGAATTAATCGCAACACAGCAGTTTTTAGTCCACTGAAACTACAATCATAGGGGTGATAGCCACCTTCAGGTAAAGAAATTTTCCCTTCAGGTAGAGAAAAAGCCGATCTATTACCCTCTGCTGCCAATTTATCAATTATGGGGCCTCCCGGATAGCCAAGTTTCAATAATCTAGCCACCTTATCAAAAGCTTCTCCTGCAGCATCATCCCTTGTTTGGCCTAATGTTTCATAAACACCACAATCTTTGACATAAATTAAACTTGTATGGCCCCCAGAAACCAACAAACAGAGAAAAGGTGGTCTTAATTCTGGTTGACTAAGATAAGTCGCGTAAATATGACCTTCTAAATGATGCACTCCCACAAATGGCTTTTCATGGACAATAGCCAGAGTTTTTGCTGCCGTTATTCCCACTAACAAAGCGCCAACCAAACCAGGGGCACAAGTAGCTCCAATACCATCAATATCTGGCCAATCTAAATCTATCTCTGTAAAAGCCTGAGCGATCGCCTGATTGATTATTTCTAAATGTTGCCGTGAAGCTATTTCTGGGACCACACCTCCATAAAAACTGTGAATATTAATTTGTGACTTTACGATATTACTTAAAACTTGATGATTCTTAACAATTGCCACAGACGTTTCATCACAACTTGTTTCTATAGCTAAAATAGTTGTCATTGACTGATAAATTTATAAAAATAGCTTGATTACTGTCAGCTTCAAATTTATCATTTCCATTAAGAAAATCCCTACTTCAGCTTAATTTAGCTACAGAAGAATGGGTAATTGTCAACACTTTGTAATAAAAGGAAACAATTTTATGAGACGATTGTTGGCTTTAGTTTTAGCCATAAGTCTTTGGGCAACTGGTGCATCAGCAGCATCAGCATATAACTTAGTGCCATGTTCAGAATCACCTGCTTTTCAGGCACGAGCTGAATATGCTCGCCCTACTACCGGCGATCCAGAATCTGGTAAGAAACGATTTGAACGTTATTCACAAGCACTTTGTGGAGAAGACGGACTACCTCATTTAATAGTAGATGGTAGTCTGAATCGCGCTGGAGATTTCCTCATTCCTAGCATTTTATTCTTGTATATTACAGGTTGGATTGGTTGGGCCGGTCGTTCCTATCTACAAGCAATCAAATCTGGTAAGAATCCAGAGGAAAAAGAGATTGTTATCGACGTTCCTTTAGCAATCCAAAAAATGCTAGGTGCAGCTCTATGGCCAGTGTTGGCATTAGGAGAATTTACCTCTGGTAAAATGTTTGCTGAAGAAAACGAAATTACTGTTTCCCCACGCTAAAACATTAACTAAGGAATTAATAAAAACTAAGTAATTGTAATTAGTATAAAAATACTAATTACTAACTGCCAAAAGTCCCAAAACAATGTTTTTTAACATTGTCTAAACAATACCTGATTTGACAATCAGTTTTTAGGAGAAATATTCATGCAAGACCTACTTAAGTATCTATCAACAGCCCCAGTTCTGGCTGCAGCCTGGATGATTATCACAGCCGGAATTTTAATTGAGTTTAATCGTTTTTTCCCAGACTTACTTTTCCACCCAATGTAAAAGCCAAAAAGTTAACTCAGACTTATCTGGATTAATCTAAAGTATGAAACAAAATGTAGATTAAATTCTGAATCAATATTCAGATGAAAAATAGTGGTTAATTCAGAAATCACAATTCTAGACTAATAGTCCGTCAAGCAAAAAATGATGAGTATGTTGAGTATCAAAGCCTTATAAATAAGTGTTATTGAGAAATAGTAACTTATTAAATATAACTTGATAGACTACTATAGCTGAAAATCTGATTTCTGAAACCACTCTAAAATTTAGCTGTTGCCAACTCAGTTATCATCTTGTCTTGAATAAAAAAGGAACTTAAGCTGAAGGTTGAGAAATAAAGGTGATAAATTGGTAAACAACGTAAGCATTCAGCTATTAGCAGTCAGCGCTTCAGCAATTAGTAGTGATGGAAGAAGGCAGCTATGCTGTTTCCGTAGCATGACCTAGGAAAGGGAAAATTGCTTATAAATTTAAACCCCAAAAAATTTTAAGCACTGTTTAGACGGTGGGGTATTAAACCCGCTACAAAAAAAGTAATTACTTCTCAAATTTGGAAAGGGGACTCATGGCAGTAACTTTATTATTCAAACTCAATTTTTCAATTGCTTTGACCTTCCCCAAAATTAATTGCTGATAGCTAATAGCTGACTGCTGAATGCTGACTAAACAACTACCTTTAGATCGGCGAATGAATTTGGTATAAATAATAAGGCAAACATCAAAAAGTTCCAACATAATAGCTGAAAAACAGACTTAATGAAATCCTATCTCGCAGCAGCAATATCAATGACAAGTGTGCCTGACTTGTCAAAAAATCTAGCACAGGCAGAAGAATTAATAGACTTAGCAGTCCGTCAAGGCGCAGAGTTAGTTACCTTGCCTGAAAATTTTCCCTTTTTAGGTGAAGAAAAAGAAAAAATTGACCAAGCAGAAGTGATCGCTACAGAAAGTGAAAAATTTCTCAAAACAACGGCTCAAAAATTCCAAATCACAATTCTAGGAGGTGGGTATCCAGTACCTACAAAAGATGGCAAAGTTTATAACGTTGCATCCCTAATAGATTCTAATGGCCAAGAAGTAGGTAGGTATGAAAAAGCACATTTATTTGACGTTAACTTGCCTGACGGTAATACCTACCGAGAATCAAACACTGTTAAAGCAGGAGTCAAGTTACCTTCAGTCTATTCATCAAAAGATTATGGTAATTTAGGCATATCAGTATGCTATGATGTAAGATTTCCTGAGTTATACAGATATCTCTCAAATGCCGGGGCTGAAGTCATATTCGTACCAGCGGCCTTCACTGCATATACAGGAAAAGACCACTGGCAAGTATTACTCCAAGCACGAGCAATAGAAAATACCTGCTATATCATTGCTCCAGCTCAAACAGGGAAGCACTATGGCAGAAGACAAACTCATGGCCATGCAATGATAATTGACCCTTGGGGTTTAATTTTGGCAGATACTGAAGATAAACCAGGAGTAGCAATTGCAGAAATTAACCCATCCAGATTAGAACAAGTTCGTAGACAAATGCCATCCCTACAACATCGGGTATTTACTTGAAGTACCACTCAGAACTCAGCGCTTCAGCCATCAGCTTCTCAAGGCGTATAATTAGGGATTAAAACCCCCATAAAAGGCGCACCACTAATTTTTCAAATAAGCGTGGGGAACTTAAACCCTTGAATTTTTAGCGCTCCAGCTAAATGCTGGCAAGTAGAGCATTCCGGAACAGAAAAGCTGATGGCTATTTAAAAAGGACTTCCTACGGAATGCGACCCAAACTCAAACAGCAGTTCAGCAGTTCAGCGGTCAGCTTTGCCCGGAAAGCGGAATTCCGGAACGGAGCAACCCAAGCTTTTCAGTCCGGACTGCTCCGCAAACAGATACCATTACATATGCACTACCTTTTGAGGATGAAGCGCTAGAGGGGGAGCTCTAACTGAAGCGCTAGTGCAGGATGGCGGAAATAACTAACCAGTTAAAAAAGGTTCAAAAGCTTGTACAATAACCTTTCTTCCCTTCTGCCTTCTGCTATCCTAGATAACTAAAGCCTCCTGCCTTCTGCCTTTTTGCGCTATTTAATTCTACCTTGACTAACGTTGCATATAACCCACATTCCGCACTTCAATTTGTAACATAAAAATTAGTATAAAATCTGTAGTTTGCTTAAGTATTTATACTATATAAATTATCTTCATTTACCTCTATCGGGAGTCAAATTCTCAGTTAAATATTAAGCATAAATACTTACTGAATCGTTGACTCCTATTGACCACTATAATTTTCTTCTTAATACATGACTTTTGAATTTTGACTGTCTTGAGTGCCTCTTACATTCTGGAGGCAATGTGTGCGGAACCATTTCCACAGTTTAGCGCCGTAGGAAACCTAGCCAATTAGCACTCGATGCATAACTTATATTTTTATGCTACGTTTTGTGGTGCGGAATGTAGGAGATAACGTCCCTACCTACTCTCCTACTCCCTCCCATACTCAGGATACGGGTTAAAAAGTTTTTGAGAAATGGTATAATTCCTGTCTAAAACTTTTTCAGGGACTTTCCAAAAATTTCCCATATTCTTTATTTCAAGTTAGATAGATATTTACGATACATTTTAGATAGTTAGATATTTTTTATATATACTCACCAAAAAATATTTTTATAACAAAAGATTAGCGATCCGTGCATAAAGTCCTGTTACATTAAGTCAAGATGATTTAGAAAAACTTAATGTTTAGTTCAATGGCAGGGTTCAATTTTTTGAATGAATTTTTCCTATTTCCTTTATCAGGCAAACTTCAACCGATACTAGCAACAGCGACAGAAACAGAAGTAGAACCAGCAATGGTAGTTGCAGGAGTCCTTTTGAGCCTAGTGGCAATTTATATAGCCAGCAAAGCAGGGGGCGAATTTTTTAACTGGCTAGGTTTTCCACCAGTATTAGGTGAACTAGTAGGAGGTGTAGTTATAGGTATTTCCGCCCTAAACCTGGTAATCTTTCCAGAAAGTGGGGCAGATAGTTCCGCATCCGTAGTTATCAGTATTTTAGAAGCAACAGCAGGTTTAGCCCCTGACGCTGCGGAAGCTACATTTCAAGTCCAAAGTGAAGTCCTCGAAGTTCTATCCGAACTGGGGGTGATCATTTTGTTATTTGAAATTGGCCTAGAATCCAACATTAGAGACTTAATGCAAGTGGGTATTCAGTCCCTAATTGTCGCAATTGTGGGAGTAACATTACCATTTGTCGCTGGTACAGCAGGAATGATGATGATATTCCATGTCTCAGCAGTACCAGCAATTTTTGCAGGAGCAGCTCTTACAGCAACCAGTATTGGCATTACTTCCAGGGTACTAGCAGAAATTAACCGCCTCAATACTCAAGAAGGTCAAATTATTTTGGGTGCTGCTGTTATAGATGATGTTTTAGGTATTATTATCCTGGCAGTAGTAGCAAGTTTAGCAAAAACTGGCGAAGTCGATGTAGTCAATGCGATCTATCTCATCATCAGTGCCAGTGTATTTTTGGTAGGTGCAATATTGTTAGGTCGCTTCTTTAATGACACCTTTGTTTTCTTTGGTGAAAAATTTAAAACTCGTGGACGAGCAGTTATTCCAGCTTTGACGATCGCATTATTTATGTCCTACATTGGTACAGCGATCCATTTGGAAGCCATATTGGGAGCTTTTGCCGCAGGATTGGTTTTAGATAACTTGGATCAAACAGAGGTAGGTAGAGAATTAGAAGAACTAATTCGTCCTATTTCTGATGTCGTCGTTCCCATTTTCTTCGTCACAGTGGGGACAAAAACCAATCTTGGAGTTCTCAACCCAGCTATTCCTACTAACCGTGAAGGTTTAGTTATTGCGATCTTCTTAATAGTTGTTGCTATTGTGGGTAAAGTTGCCTGTGGTTTTAGTGTCTTTGGTTTAGAGAACATTAACCGTTTAGCTGTTGGTGTTGGTATGGTGCCACGGGGTGAAGTTGGTTTGGTTTTTGCCTCAGTTGGTTCTGCTAGTGGCGCTTTATCCCCTGCTTTGGATGTAGCAATTATTCTTATGGTTATAATTACAACATTCTTAGCGCCTCCCTTGCTGCGAGTCGTGTTCGGAGAAGGAGAAGCAGAAGAAGTAACTGAAACTTCTGGGTAGTTATTTGCAAAAGGTAGAAGGTTAATTTTTAGATGGCTTTTCTATAACTCATAACCTTTATAGAACCCATTTGAGATCTATTTAACAAAGAGATAGGGACTCACCCCTAACCCCTCCCAGGAGGGGAATGTGGGGAGATGGGGAGATAGAAGCAAATTTCAACCTGCTTGGTGTACTATAGCAATGTGCGCTCAGGTATTTACAATGTCCAGCTCAAAGTGCAGTAAGCGAACAGGTGTACAAAAAATAATGTGTAAATATGCCAGCGCACATTGCTATACCTGCTGCGCTATCGGGCGGTGAGTGCAGTACGCCCTTCAGGTTCCCGTCTGTGGGCGAAACCTGCCTCCCCCACCCCATAGGTGCCCCGCCGAATTGAAGCAACTGCCCTACGCAAAGCTTCTCTGTTAGCGTAGGTCCTCCGGAGAAGGAAAGAAATACCCGAAGGGCCAGGGGTTTCATTCACTTTTGGCCTTATTCTCGTTCCTGAATCTCCTGACTTCACCACCGACTAAGTTCTGAGGACGGCAGTCAAAAGCACATACCCCCTGCAAAGATACGATCAGGGATTCTATATAATAAATCCAAAACTTTCCCAAAATCTACATTTTTTATGGCTCCCAAGTATAAATTAGGGAGGTATTTTTTTATAGTATCAAGTTTTATTCATTAGACTTAATCAAAATTCTTGTCAATTCTCAAGAGAATCTTTCAAAATTCGGCGTTGCTGATTCTGGGTATGATTTGATAATTTTGTATTTGGGATTTTTTATTTTGGATGGTTTGAACTACTTGTTAATATTAACTGTTCCCAGATCCGGTGTTCCCAGATCCGGTGTTCCCTATAAACCTACTTTCATACCTTAATTCAGCAATGCCCAAAATTCCTCCGACTCCCTTCTATTCAGTTTCGCTAATCAAGTCCAAAACTAATTTAGCTAATTCATCAGTTGCCCCAAGAGGTTCACTCAGGCAGAATTTAATAGCAGGGTATATTTGAGTAAATTGATTAACTGTATCAGCGATCGCATCAGTAATACCCCCATTAAACAGAAAATAAGGCAAAATTCCAATTCTTTGATATCCTTGTCTGATTAATATTTCAACTCTTGATTTCAGGTCGGGACAAACAGACCAATAAGCAGTACAAACCAAAACTTGACAACTACTTGCAAGAGACTCGGCTATTTTTTCCACAGGTTCATTGCCACCAGGACGACGACTACCATGAGAAATAACTACCCAAGCATCAGCAGTCACGGAAGTTACTTTAGCTGCCAGTAAACGTGCCATTTCTGGATGAGAACCAATATAGGGGCATAGAGTGATTTTACTTTGGCTATAAGTTTCTGAGTTAAATTCAGATTTTTGCTTACTTTTTTCCTTTGCTTTAACCTTGTGCCTGAATACCTCTACTTCTGCTGGAATATCCTCTGTGACATGAACTCCAGGTAATAAAAATAAAGGTATAATTTTAACTTGATTAATGTAGAGCGATCGCCTTTTTTCCCGAAAATCTTCAATTTGTTCGTGCAGAGATTTAAGTCCCAGTTCTAAAACTCCTGTACCAATCAAAGGACATTTGAGAAGATCATTACTTGTCAAATTTCCAGTTAAATTTATTTGCCTAGATAAAAGTCCAGCTAGTATGTGTAATTCTAGGAGCGATCGTGGGTCACGACTACCATGAGATACTAAAAAATAGGTTGATAGCAATTTTAACTTTGACCTAATTATTATATAGATATATAAATATTAAGTAACACTTTTGAACAATTTTCATCCTGATTTAATTAAAATTGTATGTATATTCCTACACATTAACTCTATTCACTTTCTCTGGATATTCGGTAAAAGTCCAATCAATCTCTAATGAGTGAATTTTGTTTTGTCCAGTATATCTATAAAGTGTTTAATTGATAATTAGAATACTTACTTTGTGCCCAGTTAATATTGGTAACTGTATATAAAGATTAAATATTTTTGAGAATAATCTGCTATGATTATTATAGATATCAATATACTTAAGTAGAAAACACACAAGGAGAAAAAAAATGGCCAAAGAAGATGTGAAAAGCGTTACCGTACTACAAAGTGATGATGACTTTGGTGGCTCTCCAGAAACCCTCTATGGAAAGTCCCCTAAAAGCACGAAAAAGAAAAAGAAAAAACAGGCACGTGCTTTGAAGCCTTATGAAAAAATGGTATTTTCAATGGCTAAAAGCTATGACAAAGCTAGTAAAGAGTATCGCGATCGTCACGAAAAGTCTAACAAAAAGAAGAAAAACGGTTGGATTAAAGATTTCCCAAAAAACTATAACAAGGCTATGTCTAAGTTGGGTGGAAGTGGAATGGGTGTAATGGGTGTTAAATTGTTTGAATAATTAACGTATTAATGCCTGCCCATTAGACATCTCCAAAATCGGTATTTTTGGAGATGTCTAAAGATAAATATCTACTAATATATATTGTTGAGTAGAAAATATTCAGAGGAGAAATAAAGTGGCTAAAGAAGACGTAAAAAGCGTTACTGTGTTGCAAAGTGATGATGACTTTGGTGGGGATCCAGCAACCCTCTATGGTAAATCAGCTAAAAGGAAAAAAAAGAAAAAGAAAAAGCAGGCACGTGCTTTGAAGCCTTTAGAAAAAGCTGTATTCAGAACGGCAAAAATGTATGATAAGGCTACCAAAGAGTATCGTGATCGTCACGAAAAATCTAACAGGAAGAAGAAAAACGGTTGGATTAAAGATTTCCCCAAAAACTACAGTAAGGCAATGTCCAAAATGGGCGGGTTAGGCTATGGCTATATGGGTATTAAGTTGTTTGAATAATTCAAATATTAATACTGATTAGCAGAAAGTCCAACTAATATAGAAAGTTTTACTTGCAACTTTCATATCAGCCAAGAATTTAAGTGCAATGTACTTTTTAGATCACGATGAGTGAGACTTTTGAAAAAGGAGTCGGACTCAAGCAAAATCTGGAGCAGCGAGATGCTCCATAAATGGAGCAGGAAGCTTAGATGATTAATATAGCCTTGCTATTAGTTAAGTTATGAGGAGTAGTTAAAAGCTAAGAATTAATTGGCATCATACTCCTCATGTTCATATTGGTGAATGGCAGGTTTGAGAGGGACTTTGTCAAACTAACTCAGTCAATATACAACCAATAACAAATGCAAGAAAAAAATAATTGCAGGCTTTTGGTAAAATTTCCTCTAGTAACATAATAATTAGCAAGCATTAAGGAGATCAAAAAAATGGTAATGTCATCAGATACTAGTGAAAAAAGCGTAAAGCAACAATCAAACACGGTTATTTTAGAGTTTGGAGGAGCTAAGAGTGACGATATCAATGATTTACGCAGAGGTGAGGGTAAGGTATTCAAAAGAATAGGCCAAACAATTGAGAAACTACAAGAATCAGGCGAAGTTTCAGATAACATACAACCCATAATTGTGATTCTCAAGAAAAAGAAAAGTAAGAAAGGACTTTTAGACTAAGAATATTTTCTGGCTTTAGTTATAGTGAGTGTAAGTGTTGTAGCTTCCTTTAAAAGTTTCATAACTTAAGTTATGACTGATACAATAACCTTTCGCTCGACTTCGAGCATTATGCTCGAAGTTATGTATGTTAGGTGAAATAGCAGTCTTATCTCCTAGTTATGATAAATTTCGAGAAGGGCATGAAACCCAAAAATGATCGAAATTTTCCCTAGCAACATAAGTTAAATTAAGTAGTAAAAATTTAAGGAGAACAAAAAAAATGACACAACAGGCCAACACAATTATTTTTGAAATGAGTGGTGCAGATAAAGACGATATCTATGATTTTCGGAGGGGCCAAGGTAAGATATTCAGAAGAGTACGGGATGCTATAGAACAATTAAAAGAAGAAGGTGCAGTTGATGAGAATGCACAGCCTGTAATTGCCCTAGTCCAGAAAAAGAAAGATAAAAAGGGACTCTTAGACTAGAAAAATTAAAACCTACGCAATGTACTAATTTTGCTTTCAAGCTGATAGTAACGTATCTTAGAGATAGAGTTGCGCTTTAAGTCCAATAACAATTAAATCAAGCCCTGCTTGTATAGTGAGGGCTTGATATTTTTGTACTTATTAACTAAGAGTAAATAATTTTTTTATGTATTTGATTCAAGGTGTATCAAAATCCCGTATACTTCAAGAGAAATTATAAGTTCAAGTTGATAACGTGAAGATACTATTAGTCTGCACAGAAAAGTTACCAGTGCCTAATGTCCGAGGTGGGGCTATCCAGACATACATAGACGGTATTCTACCTTACCTAAAACGAGAGCATGAAATCACAGTATTCTCCATAGCAGACCCTGATTTACCAGATCGAGAAATTAGAGACAATATTCGTTACGAGCGCACTACTGCCAACACTTCAGAAGAATACTATCAAATAGTAGCCAAATTTGTAGAAAGGAAAAATTTTGATTGGATAGTAATTTACAACCGTCCCAAGTATGTGTCCTTGGTTGCCAAAGCAGCTCCCAATAGTCGCTTTCTTCTTAGTATGCATAACGAAATGTTCTATGCTAAAAAAATTGAACCACAAGAAGCAATTAAATGCTTGGAGCGAGTAGAAAAAGTAGTCACAGTCAGTAAATTTATTGCTGATGGTATTGCTAAGTTATTTCCAGAATATAAACACAAGCTGCAACCGGTATATGCTGGAGTAGACCTCAAGCGCTTTCAGCCAAGGTGGGCAGAAGGAGTAAAAGAGAAACGAGAAGCAATGCTGGCGACTCATGGGTTGGAGGGTAAAAAAGTAGTCCTCTGCGTGGGAAGGTTGACAGATAAAAAAGGACCTCATCTGTTAATATCTGCGATCGCCAAAATAATCAAAAAACATCCATCTGCTGTATTATTGCTAGTAGGAAGTAAATGGTACGGCAATAACAATGAAAATGATTATGTCCGTGAAATTAAAGCAGAAGCAGAAAAGTTAGGGCAAGCAGTTCAGCTGACTGGTTTTATCTCACCATCAGAAGTAGCAGATTACTTTTTGTTAGGGGATATATTCGTGTGTGCATCTCAATGGGAAGAGCCTCTAGCTAGGGTGCATTATGAAGCTATGGCAACAGGACTATGCACTATTACTACTGCTAGGGGGGGAAATCCTGAAGTAATTGTTCCCGGAAAAAATGGTATTGTCATCTCAGACTACGACAATCCTGATGCCTTTGCTACTGAGATCAACTACTTATTGTCAAAACCAAAGAAGAGTGAAAAAATGGGAAGAACAGCACGTGATCTAGCAGAATTATATTACAGTTGGTCAAGAGTAGCTTGGGATATTTTGAGTATTATTAATGACTCAACATCAATTTCGGTAGAAACGCTACAAGACATAAAAGAAACTAAGGAAGCAGGATAAATCTAAATTTATCCGCATTTTGTGAAAGGAAAAAAAGAATATAAAGTCTAAATAGGGCTTGCTGATTAATTCTCAAAGTATTGATAAATAAAGGCTAAAGCCTTTTTGGGGTTCAAGGGGGTGCCAGCTTTTCGGTGCAAAAAGCTCATGCATGCTAGTATTTTCGGCTGACTATGGTAGAAAAATCCCAAATTGACAAAACTTAGCTCCTACCTCCTCGCTCCCAAGCCATTTCTTCTGTCTCCTGTCTCCTGTCTCCTGTCTCCTACCTCAGCAAAAAGACTTTATGAGCGCAAACCCTAAATATTTCTTAGCTTAGTCTGATTTTCATAGGTATTGGTAAACATAAAACTAAAAGCAATAGCTGCACATTAATATATGAAAAATGAGCAATAATTTTCGGCGTTGTTGAATAAATGTATGATTTCACAGGATTCAAGAGTCAGGATTCAGGAGGACTAAGCCAGGAGTCAGTAGGTAGAAAGGAGTTTTTCGGTGATTAAATAGGAAGAAATAGGTATAATTTGCACTATTGTTTTGGCTAAAAATTTACCACTAGTTGAATTTCTCAAATCAGCAACGCCGAATTTTCTAAATTAATTGATCTTCTCCAGTATCGCTCCCTAAATCAATCCGATCAAAAAGCTTACACTTTCCTTAAGAATAGTGAAAAAGAAATAGAAAGTATCAGTTACAGAGAATTATAGCGCTGCGCGCAGGCAACAGGCAATAGGGGGAATAAAAAGCTGATAATATAAGATTTTAGCTATTGGACACCTCCTGCAATTTGTAAATATGCCAGCGCACATTGCTATAGATGAAAAAGCACAGGCGATCGCTGTAGAGCTTCAAAAGCAGCAGATGGGTAGCAAAGAAAGGGCGTAGTATCTGGTGATGGTGCCTATGATATAGCTGCCGCACTTGCTCCACCAACAGCGCAATTGCTACCAGGAGGCCAAAAACAGAGGTGCAAAACCAATCATACCACCTCGTAAAGATGCCGTGCCACAGCACAGCATGGCAAGAGCAAAGCTTCACCCCATCCCAGGGATGAAAACCTTAGACAGATTCATTTTGTAAGGTGGGGTGAAATAAATGGAAGCGCAAGAGTGGTTACTATCGACGTTCCCTATCTGTTTGCGCAGCATTCCGTAGGAAAACTATACTGAAACAAAAATGGTTATTCTTAAGTTGGATAGCAGTTTTTATTACCACCAGCTTTATATAAGCAGTGATTTTGCCGCGATTAAATACCGACTTCGTGGGATTTATAAATCATAAAACAAGATGCTTGTCAATCCCATAAAATCAACCCATTTTGAAAAAAAGGCGCTGCTGAATCAAGGGATGAATCTTTTTTGAACAGGTAAATCTCATCCTTAATACTTCATACTTCTTTTTTGTCCAAGCATACAATTCATCCCACAAATATGCAACGCCGAAAAAAAAGTACACCTTTCCTCTTAGACTTTAGACAGTAATGGATATGTCCCTTTTATTTCTATCGCAAGAGAAATGTTCCTTTGGGGAGGGTCATAAATCCGTGAAAGTAAATTCCTGCCAGGCGTTCGCGCCTCGGCCAAGAAAAAAAAGAGCGATCGCCCCAGGATATAAGCGATCGCTCTTACTTATAGCGGTTTTCACAAAGGTAGACTACAGAAAAATATAAGTATGTTTGAAGTTTGATAAGTTACAAACTTGATAGCTGTATTCTATGTTAATGAAAACCGCTATAATAAGCAAAATAGGCGAACACTCCCCCAATCGAATCGGTTTCTCGGCATCACCAGCAAAAGCAAAGGCGATTGCTCCCCAATGCGATCGCCAGTTTGTATATCTTTTTTTCATAATCGCTGATACGGCGGTTATGATTCATCGCTTGTGACAAAAGAAAAGGTGGGTCTAAGATTGCGATTAGTAACCGTAACCTTGGGGTTTTAATGCAGAAACATAGCCTTCATTTACTTCTACTGAAAAGTAAGCAAATAACTCCGTACAAGTTGATGTACGTCTAAACCAATACACTCAGAATTGCTTTCACATAAGTTAGAACATTCTTGTAGGCCATAAACTGTAGTAGTATCAAGCTCTCGACCTCGGATAAATACATCAGGCGACAAGGGTCTCATGTCTGCAAGAGCTGGCATTACATTATATTGGGTGTTTTTCAAAAAGGACTTCCAGACTATTTTTACCTCTCCCTCAGATGAAGACCTTTTTCTCTAATATTTTCTTAATTTTTCCTTCTCAGCAGCTTTAGCAATCTAACAACTACAGACATATAGATGAGGGCTCGCCGAGTTATATTGCTTCAAAGTAAAGCTTATTTATTGATGATAAATGTTATCCATAACAATGAATGTTTGGTAATGAAAAGAAGTCCTGAAACTTTGAGGAAGACAGCTAATATTTTAGATAAATTAGGTTTTTTGCAATGTGGTTTACTCAAGAGTAAAAATATTCAAGATATTGTACAACAGCCAAAATATGATTTGGTTTATGGTTATTTTAATACAGCCAATAAAATTGATAATTAGACTTATATTGCTAATGGTTGGGCAATATTACCAGAAAAAGGCGAAGTTGCTGATGGAGTAATTTTAACTTATGAAAACTTTCTGGGTGACGCAATAATATTTAAGTTAATTAATCAAAGGATGCCGAGACCTAGTGTCAGAGAATATTTTAATAATTAAACTTATTTATATTCTGGTTGGCAAAAATATTTTTCGGTTCAGGAAATTTCCCAAAGAACAGTTAAACTTCAAGCCTGGGATTTTGATACGGACACTGACAAAGCTTTTTTATTGAACAAATACTCAAATAATATTTTCGAGCAATTAACAAAGCAAAAGTCGTTATCGATCAAGACAGAATTCAGGAGGTAAGAGTCCATAGTCAGATAAGGATGCAAATAATCAGTTATACCAATTGGAAAAAAGTTTGGTAAATATCCGGAGAAGGGAATTGTAATAAGCAGAATTATCAGGCTTCCCTACTTCTGATTTCTGCCACTCCGCAAGCAGATAAGAGTCTTTGATCGAAATGGTATGATCCATAATATGTTAAGATAATTTTGTAAAAATAACTGTATTTTTGAGCAGATAATTTTTATGACTCAAAGCCTTTCCCGAATCATGAAATTTTTTAGATTAGTATTAGTTGCCTTCCTAATGGCAATACTTGTGAATATGGGTATCTCAGTGGCGCATCGCCCACATGATGTTGTCACACATGTTGAAGTATCACCAAATTATCAACAAGATCAAACAGTATTAATTGTTGTTAGAAATAACCTGTATCGTTCATCTGATGGAGGCGCTTCATGGCAGCGTATTACTAAGGGTTTAGATTATTCTAGTTTGTTTATCACAGATCTGGAATTGAGTCAGCAAAATGATGGTTTGGCATTTCTGGGAACACTTGGAGATGGAATCTACCGCTCATCAGACAAAGGACTTACCTGGCAAAATACCAGTGAAGGTTTAGATGAACTTGCTATAGACCATATAATCGTTTCACCAACTTCATCAAAGATTGTTCTAGCAAGTATCTCTGATCGACTCTACTTAACTCAAAATTCTGGGGAGAGTTGGCAACAGGTATTCCAAAGTAAAAGTCCTATTGACACTCTTGGTTTTTCTAATGATGGCAAATTAGTCATTGCTACCAATACAAACGAACTCTTGGTCTCTCGCGACAGCGGAGCAACTTGGCAAGCTAGCGATCGCGCTGCATCTGGCCTACCACTAGATAGTCCAATTGTTGCTATTGAGTCTATGCCAGGTGGAGCAGTAGGTTCAATGTCGCTGGCGACGGAAACCCAGGGTATTTTTCAAACCACTGACCAAGGCAAAACTTGGACAAAACAGGCAATTCCGATCGCCAATGAGCTTGTTCAAGATCTCAAAATTATTCCAGGGTCGCAAAATGCACCACAACTGTTTGTTTCCACAGCAAATACTGGATTATTTTACTGGGATGGCCAAGAATGGCAGCCAAGAACTCAGGGACTCATAATTGATCCTCAAGCTAAGGGTATGAAGCAACCTAGCTTTACTGAGCTAGAGTTCTCGACCGATGGCAGCGTGAGTTTCCTAGCAGGTTTTGATGGTCTCTTCAAGTCTGAAGATCAGGGGCAAAAATGGCAAGACTTAGAAACCATACTCAGGAGTACGGTTGTTGCAATGGCAGTTTCTAATAATTCAACTGTGGCGACTGTGGACTACGTTGGCAACATTAATATTAGTAGCGATGGCGGTCAAACTTGGAAGATCGCTCAAAGAGGTCTCCAAGAACCTTGGTTTACTAGAAAGTGGGAATCACTACCACCCAACTACGATCCTCGTCGCTACTTTGATGTTGCTTTTTCTCCAAACTACGATCAAGATCAAACATTATGGGCATCATTACTCTGGACAAAGGTAGCAAGAAGTCAGGATGGGGGTATCTCCTGGTCAATTGCTTCTATGCCTAAAGAAGAACGTGGACTCACAATAGGTGTTTCTCCAGACTTCTCAAACGATAGGACTGTTTACATCCTAGCTCAGAAGGGTAATGTCTATCGCTCTCAAAATGGAGGTGAAGACTTCTCAAAAGTTGGTCAGGTTCCATCTCTTCAAGGCAACAATGGTCCGTCTATTGCCATATCCCCTAATTTTGCTAGCGATAATACTCTCTATGTAACTGGAGAAAAGGGAATCTACAAGAGTACGGACGGTGGGAAAAACTGGGAAGCAATAAGTGAAAATACAGATTTAGAGAAAGCAATAAAAATGCAGATAGTTATTTCTCCAGACTTTGCACGGGATCAAACTTTATTTGTTAGTACCAGGAGTCGAGGTCTTTTTGAATCACGGGATGGAGGAAAAACTTGGAACCAGCGGCTAACTATACCTGGATTAGGTACTGACTCGCCTGAGTTGGAAGCTATTGCTATTTCACCAAACTATGAGAATGATAAAACACTTGTGTTGGGTTTGCTAGGTCTTGGGTTATACAAAAGTGAAGATGGAGGGCAATCATTCAAACAAATTGCAGATGCTTCATTACCCCTATCAAGAATAGGTAATGTGCCTTCATCAGGAAGGCCGATTGTTTTTTCACCAAACTATGTTAATGATAGGACTATCTACACCTTTGGTTCAGCTAGTTTGGAAATATTCAAGTTAACAGATGATGGAAAGACCAAGGAAACTTTAGCTATTCAAAATTCTGAGTCAATGGGAGAACCAAATTTTCTCAGCAATATTCGGCTATTTTTATATGTCTATCAAAGTTTATTTAAAAAAGCTTTAGTCTTGTTAGTAGTCGTCATTGTAGTAGGGATCGTTATCTACCTAACGTCAAGAAAACTCAATCGCCGAGGTAAGGTATAACGGTCAAAAATTAGAAACTTGATAGATGAGTTGCACCACAAAACAGCTTTATTTTTGGTTCAAAACTTTGATGTAATTCTGCTTCCAACTTTTGAAGTTTCTCAGATGACAATTTATACTAGCAGAAAGCTCACAAGTAAATCAGTGAGACAAATGTTGAACTGGGCACACTATAGGTTTGAGCTTTTCTTAAAGCATAAAGCTGTTGAATACAACAAAGTAGTTGTAGATGTAAGTGAAGCCTACACTAGCAAAACCGTTAGCTGGAGTGGTGAAATCCTCAACAATTTAGGCGGCAAAAAAGTTGTGACTGGTAATGATGGTTTTCGCCTTGTTCGCAACTTAAACGGAGCGCGTGGAATCTTGATCAAAAGCGTGGTAGAGAAATTTTCTACCACATTGGGAGATACCCCCTAAGTAAGTTAATCTTACTGTGCATTGTTAACAATTGTTAGCAAAATAGTATCGGTTCAGCATTTAAACTATATATCTTAATTTTGGGAAAGGGAACACCTGATATGGAAACAGGAAAGCAAAACAAAAATCTTATTCTATCGTTCTTTAGACCTGAAGTTCATCAGTATCAGCAAACTGAACCCTCTATACCGAACAGTTGGAAAGTTTTGATTGTATTGACACCTATAGTTCTGGTAACTGCCGATCTAATTTTGGGTGGCGGACGCTCTTTGCAATCTAGATATCTACTTTCTTCTCTATTATTCGTGCAAATTTCTGTCGCCTATTTCCTGACTAAATGTATTATCTTTTCATTCTACGCTTGGGAAAAAGTATTTTGGAGATTTGCATATCTAACAATGGTTTTCGTTGGAGTTATATCAGCCATCACGATCGCCAAAACACCAGGTTGGGATTACCTAGAACAAGGCAGAACAGCAAATGCATTAAATTTAAAGATGGCTCCACTGATTAATGTTGCAAATCGTCCGGTTGTTATTAGTGAAGCTACGCACAGTTTTGTCCTAGGTCTGAGTCAATTTGGTCAATAAAGATGTTGACTTCCAAGTCATAAATGATGTTGAGGCAAGTGAATTTTCAAATTATTTTAATATACCGGAGCTAGCACAAAAGCATTAAGAAGTGTTCATATACTTTCCAGATAAGCAGTTCAAATCATTTGTCGAAAAGGAACAAGGAGGGGAGCTAGAATCTGTTTTTGATAATAAGTTATATCGTTTGAAAAGGGCTTTATTTTCAACAATTAATAATTCAGGACTTACGCAAATTTACTTTTAAACCACCATCTGTAGGTTATTTATGGTATTTGCCCTCGCTATATATATAATATATATAGAGTCTCTGTGTAAGTCCTGTAATTAATAATTACCTCTCCTTGAAAAGAAGATGATTGACTAATCATGAAAATTTTTATTTATTATCCTCTTAAAAGGGGGAGACTTTAAACCACAATTTTTTGGTAAAAATTAGAGAATCAAAATCAGGCTTAGAATCTCTGACAACCACAAACGTTGCCAGTTACCCAAAATAAACAAAAGGAACAAAGATTAATGACTAAACTAATTATACAAATCCCCTGTTATAACGAAGAAGCTACTTTAGGGATGACTCTAACTGAATTACCTCGACAACTTCCTGGTATAGATAAGGTAGAATGGTTGATCATTAATGATGGTAGTATTGACAAGACCTTAGAAGTTGCCAAAGCAGCAGGAGTCGATCATATTGTTAATTTTGAATATAATCAAGGATTAGCAAAAGGTTTTATGGCGGGAATAGAAGCCTGTTTGCAACATGGAGCTGATATTATTGTTAATACGGATGCTGATAATCAATATTGTGCAGCAGATATACCTAAACTAATAGAACCAATTTTAGATGGAAGAGCAGAAATAGTAATTGGTGCTAGACCAATTCAACAGATTAAACATTTTTCACCAATCAAGAAATTTTTACAAAAAATAGGTAGTTTAGTCGTCCGTATTGCTAGTGAAACAAATATTGCTGATGCTCCTAGCGGTTTCCGTGCTATGAGTCGTAATGCAGCACTACAATTAAATGTTTTTAATGAATATACTTACACACTAGAAACTATTATCCAAGCTGGGCAAAAAGGAATGACAATTATTTCTGTCCCCATTAGAACTAATGGTTATTTACGACCATCCAGATTAGTTAAAAGCATTCCAGCTTATATCCAAAGATCGATTTTTACGATCGTTCGGATTTTTATGACTTATAAACCTCTAAAGTTTTTCTCAATTTTAGGGACTATTCCCTTGAGTTTTGGTTTCATTTTATGTGTACGTTGGTTAATTCTATACTGGAGTGGCACTACGAGGTCTCATGTCCCTAGTTTACTCTTAGCTGCAATTTTAATTTTAATGGGATTTCAGCTATTTATTTTTGGTCTAATTGCTGATTTGATGTCAGTTAATCGTAAGCTTTTAGAAGATATTCAATTAAAATTACGTCGTAACTTTTTGGCTAACTCATTAGAAAATAAGCCTGAAAATTCTAATTGTGATTAGCTTTTATTAGTAAAAATTTACTGATTTTTTTTAAACTTATTATTGAAATATTAAAAATGATAATTCTTCCTATCTTATCCTTTGTCTTGATTTTTGCTCAATTATTAACTCAAAAAAATGATTGGCGTGATAGTTTCTTTAAAGCTATTGTTTTATGGGGAATAATTTTAACAATAATAACTGAATTACTAAGTTTATTTGGTTTATTTCAGTATTTTTGGGTAATAGCAGCTTGGTTATTAATAAATTGTTTATATGTATTTTTATTAACAAAATCTTCCTTAAAAAAACACATAAATAATCTCAAAACATGGGGCAAAAGTTTACTGGGATTATCACCAATGTTAATACTTTTGCTCACCTGTATAACAATTATTGTGTTCTTAATTGGTATAAATGCAATAATCGCTGCACCCAATCACTCCGATTCAATGGAGTATCATTTACCTCGTATATATTATTGGATTCAAAATCATACTGTCGCTCATTATCCTACCTATAATTTATTTCATCTCTATCAAAATCCTTGGTCAGAATATGCCATGGCTCACTTTCAAATTCTCAACAAAAGCGATCGCTTTGTGAATACGATCCAATGGGGTAGCATGGTAATGAGTGTCTTGGGTGTTTCTATTCTTGCTAAACAGTTAGGTGGTAATATTCGCGATCAAATTCTGGCTAGTGTTTTTGCTGTAACTATTCCTATGGGAATTCTACAAGCTTCTGGTACTAATAACGATCTTGTAGTTACTTTTTGGTTAATTTGTTTTGTTTATTTTACATTTACAACCTTAGAAAACGGTATATCTAAAAGTAATATTTTGTTTTTAGGGTTTAGTTTAGGTTTAGCTATTTTAACAAAAGGTACGGCTTATATTTATGCTTTCCCATTTTGTATTTGGTTATTGTTGTGGGGAATTAAGAATTTAAAGTGGCAAGCTATTAAACCTATAGTTATTATTTTATTAATAGTATTAGCCATTAATTTAGGACATTATTTAAGAAATTATGCTCTTTTTGACTCGGTATTAGGGTTGGCGGCGACGGGAGAAAGAAATAAAGAATTCGGTGTATTGATTTCTATTTCAGGAATCTTAAAAAATTTATCATTGCATGCTGATATTGTCAGGAATCTACAATTAGAAAAAATTATTTCTCCTACTACGGGTTTAACTAATAAAGTATTAGAAATTATTCACGGAGTATTAGGAATAGACTTATCCGATCCAGCTTTAATTAGCCCTAAAGCCAGAAAATTTTATGTTCCTGGCTTATCTACTAATGAAGATGTTGCAGGTAATCCTTTGCATTTATTATTAATAATAGGGTCATTTGTTGTCTTAACTATTAATCAAAAAATATGGACAAATAAACTTTTAATTAAATATGGGATAGTTCTAGTTTTAGGTTTTGTTTTATTTGCAAGTCTTTTAACATGGTCTCCTTATCGTTGTCGATTACATTTACCTCTATTTATATTATTTTCTCCTTTTGTAGCTGTTGTATTTTCTAAATCTTTACCGAAACAAGTAAGCTATTTCTTGGCAATACTTGTTTTATGTCTTTCTTACAAATGGGTTTTCTTTAATTCAGTAAGACCATTAATTGGGGAGAACAATATTTTTCAAAATTCAAGAGTAGAACAGTATTTTCAAACTCAACCAACATATCAACAATTTTATTTAGATGAAGTTGTGAGAGTAGAATCAAATCAATGTAAAAATATAGGTTTGACTTTTAAAAGTTCTTCTTTTGAGTATCCTTTATTAGTTCTATTAAATGAAAATTACCCTAAAGAAATTAAACATATAAATGTGGAGAATGAATCTCAAGTATTAATCAAGAAAGATTCTAACTCTAATTTTCAAAACTTAAATAATGATTGTATTATCAATATAGATAGAAATAAATTAAAAAATTAAGAGAATTAATAATGAAAATGAGCGACAAAAAGTTATTATTTTATTCATAATTTTAAGGTAATGGATGGATGAAAGATTATGCTCATTTTCTAAAAATATTCGGTGTAGTTGTTATTTCTCAATTAACAGTGGTATTTACTATCAATCTATTAGTAGATCCTTATAAAATTTATCATTTTCTTTGTGGGTTTAATACCCCACCGTCTACACGGTGTTCAAAATTACTTGGGGTTAGAATCCCCATGTAATTTTCCTCCTGTCTCCTGTCTCCTGTCTCCTGTCTCCTTCTTCAGATGAAGATGAATATCCTCAAGATTTTGGTGTCTTAATTAATCAAAATAATATTGAGACTCATTTAACTAAAATCTGGAATGATTCAAAAATTTATCAGAAAAAATTTCCAGAAGAAATTGCTGGGATAAAACAATTAATTAAAAAAACAGAAGAAAAGCGTCTATCTAATTTTAAGAGATTTAATAATCAAGTTGAAAATATAGAACTATAGCAATATAGAACTATAGCAGTTTTAGTAGGGGTATTTACATAAATTAGCCTATTTTCACCAATTTTTTGTGATTTATTTCTAGATTTTTTTGCTCTATTTATGGAAAATGAATCTCAAATATTAATCAAGAAATATTCTAACTATAATTTTCAATAATTAAACAATGATTGTATTGTCAATTATAGATAGAAGTGAAGTAACTTAAAAAAATTAACATAATCTACATTTGTTAATTATGTCTAAATATCATCGTTTGTTTTTTGTATTAGACTTCTCCGGAAACTAAGTTTTAGCCTAGTAAATTTAAATATTTGAGATTAATTTTCCAGGAAGTCTATTTTACTCTTAACAACATGACAAGGACTATTTCACTTAAATCTCTTCACCATATCAATTTGACTACAGCAGTAATTTTATTAATTGGAGCTACCCTAAGAATTTATCAGTTCATTTTCAACCGTCCACTTTGGCTAGATGAAGCAATGTTGGCGGTAAATGTAATTGATCGTTCCTATATTGACTTACTTGAGCCTTTAGATGCTCGGCAAAATGCGCCCATATTATTTTTGTTTCTGGTTCGTACTTCTATCAATTTATTCGGACCAAATGAATATGCTTTGAGACTTCCTACTTTAGTATTTGGATTAATTTCTCTTTGGCTTTTTTATTTAGTCTCTAAAAAATATAATAGTCCTAGGGCTGTTCCATATGCTTTACTTTTATTTGCAATTTCTAATTCATTAGTTTATTATTCCTCAGAATTTAAACAATATTCTATTGATGTTTCAGTAACTCTATTTATATACATTCTTGCTCTAAAATTATACGAAAAAAAGATAAGTTACCCCTGGGCATTTCTTTATGGTTTTGTGGGGGCTTTATCATTATGGTTATCTTTTCCGGCTATATTTGTTCTAGCATCTGTTGGTTTTTCATTGATTCTTTGCAGCTTACTCGAAAGAAAAAAGATTTATTTTATCAAGTACGGTATTATTGCTTTTTTAATCTTAATAAGTTTTCTATTGATATTTTATTTGGTTATTAATAATTCCCTCGGAAGTGATGGTCAGTTAGCAGCATGGGCGAGGAAAGGATTTTTCGCTCCTAATCCATTGAATTCCTCGCCAAAAGATACTCTTCGTTGGTATTTAGATACATTCAAAAATATATTTATTAATCCTGGAAGCTTAGGCGTATATGGTCTATCTTGGGTTCTTTTTATCTGTGGTTGCACACAAAAAATAGTACAACAAAAGAGGTTTCAGGTTTTCGTATTAGTTCTGCCAATTGTACTGGCACTGATAGCTTCTATTCTTCAAAAATACACGTTTACAACTTCGTCGAGCTTGGCTTATCTTCCAGGAGGAAGATCGCTTTTATTTATTCTTCCATCCTTGCTTTTATTGGTTGCTGAAGGTCTAGATTATCTCAAGAAAAGGGTTCACAAATTTGTATATATAGGTATAGTTTTTGTCCTTTTTCTTAATCCAGTCTTAATCGGATTGAAAAATCTTGAGAACCCGATAGTAGGAGAAAATATTAGGCCAGTTATTGAATATATTGTTGACAAGTCTAAATCCAATGACAAAGTCTATGTATTTTATAGAACAAAGTATCAATTTGGTTATTATCAGCCACGATTTCAGAATCTAAAAAATTTAGAAACTATTAGGGGAGTTGGAGGTAAAAATGGTTTTGTCCAAGACATCGAAAATTTACGTGGTAATTCAAGGGTGTGGTTTTTGTTTTCCTACACCTTGGAAAGAAGCTTAAAAGAAAAAGAATTTACTTTAGATTATATTCAAAGCTTGGAGTGTTCGCTGGAATTAGATCGTTTGGAAAAGAAAGGTGCATCAACTTATCTTTATGACTTGAGTAGATGCTAGAAAGTCTCTGATACCTCCGGTTCATAAAAACACCTTTCATTAAAACAACCCAATCAGTATGGGGCGTTGTACAGTGACGAATGATTTGATATTTTTGATTGAATTGGATTGTGGATTAATCAATTGCTAGAATGATTAATTAATGGTTATTTTTAGTCAAAATCTAAACCAATTTTTGGCAATATCATTCCATAATGTGCAACCCCCAGTATGGTAAGCAGATGAATTTAGACTTTATGTCAATGCTTGTATAGCTCTATAATAGGGTTTGCTGAAAAAGTCTTTTTAAGGAGTAGGAGAGTAGGTAGGGACGTTGCATGCAACGTCCCTAAAGAGGAATTGCCAGAAAACGATCTCTCAATTCTGGGATAAGACAATTCATGACGGTTTGTAGCGACTTTGAAGAAGGAGACAGGAGACAGGAGACAGGAGACAGGAGGAAAATTACATGGGGATTCGCTCCCCCAAGTAATGCGTGAACACCCCCGTTGACGGTGGGGTATTAAACCCACAAAGAAAATGATAATAAACAGGACCTACGCAACGGCACTAATTACAGTGACAATATCCAGAAAAATGCTGAGATTATACAATAGTTGTACTGCGTAAGTCCTGATAAATCAAGATTTGTTAATAAAAATATTTTTCTTCAGACTATTCCTGATACTATTCCTGACTTACTGCCTCTCCAAACTTTACAATCATATATTGATACTATAAAATTCAATTACACTTGTAAATCACCCATTTTTCATCTTCTATCAGTTTTTCTAATGGCAGATTTGAATGCCAATTAGTCTTAGTTAAGATATAATCAGCACCAAAATCTTTCGCAATTCTGATGATTTCTTCATTACTTAAATTCTGATATTTTAAATCTAAATTACGGGAAATAATTCTTTTTTTCCACTCTAAATCCACTAGAATATTATAAAGTTCAGACCATTGTTTTATTCCTTTATCAGTGTAGGGAAAACTTTTGAAACTAAAAACTACAGACCTTTGAGAATAAAGGCGAAATTTATGTTGAGAAGGAGGAATCAAAATTAAGGAATCTTTGGTAGTAAGATTTCTAAAATTCAATGCGAGACGGTGGCTTGGGATCTGAGAATAATTAATTTGGGGTAATCTTTTATGTAAGAGTTGGAAAAAACCTAAATAAAAATAGATCAGAGAAAATATCGCTGAAGTATAAATAGTTGCATTAATCCTTACATTAAGTTTTTTTAGTAGTAATTGCTTTTCTTGTAATAAAAAAGGAATTGATAAAATTCCTAAAGAAAGTAATTGTAGACAAATAATTTCCAATATTGTTGAAATTGATGTTGAAGGAGCATTGAAAATAATCCAACTTAATAAGCCAATAATTGCTAGAGAGGTAAATAATCTGGTTCTTGTTAATTTTAACAAATCAAAAGTTTGCAAAATTACAATTATTAAAACTACTGAAAAAAATAGCATTCCGTTATTATTGGTAGTCGGAATAGTCGGAAGAAAAAGAAGCAGTAAACAAATTGCTAGATTCCCTTTTTGATAGTATTGAGTAACTGCAACACTGATAACGATAAGTGTGACAATTTTTGCAAAAGGAGTTGTTCTAGCTAATTGCAATTTTGCAAATAAAGATAAGGGATAAACTTCAACAAAAACATAATTAACAGCAAGTGCCAACAAAGTAAAATATATAATGATACAAAGATTTTTTTTATCATCAGAACTTAATAAATCTGAAGTTTTAATTAATAAAAAAGTACCAGTAAGATAAAAAATAAAACTCTTCCATTCTTGAATCGAAAACCGAGAAGGAATTATGTGGTGAGGATGGCGAATATAACCATACCAATAAATAAATTCTGAGTCACTTAGAATCTCACTATTAGTTGCTCCTGTTAACTTCATGGGAACATAAACTAAACAAGCAAAGCCTACAAATATTACTAAAGAAATTATTAAAGTTTTCAGAGAATGATTTTTATGTGCATATCTCAATAATATAGGAATAAACAAACACCCTGGTAAAAAACCAACTAAAAATTGTAAGAGACAGGCCAATCCAAAAAATAAGTACCCTCTAAACCAGTTATTACAAAAGCAATAATAAATTCCCCAAATTGCCAATCCCATTGCGAAAATACTAGGAGTTGGTTCAGTTCTAAAAATGCTTGTATATCCAACTGTTGCTTCTAAGTTATGTGTATTTAAAACCAAAAAAGCCAGTAGTGCTCCTGATAAAATAGAATGACCAAACTTTTTCCCTATAAGATACAAGCCTGTTACAAGGGAGGAAAAAGCCATTATATAGTAAAGTAAGTAGGTCAAGGATAAACCTAAACCTAAGCTAGCTGTTAAAGATATTAATTTTTGATGGTAGTATCTTGGTGTAAAGTTTAAGAATTCTTGAACATAAAAATCTTTACTATAAATTTGAGGATCGATGAAAGCTTGAACATATGGAACGTCAAGTGCTACATTTTGGGAAGAGTTAAAAGAATAACCATAAAGAATCAGTGAACCAGTAATTACAAGTATATAGATAGCAACTTGTCTTGGTAAATTAGTTTTTGTGAATATCATTGATATATATGTGTCTAAATCTAATACAATTTCACTAAATGGCTGTCACACATAAAGCCTCTATTTGTGACTTATTTAAAGTAAAATTGTATAAGATAATGGATCTTGTATGATAAGATTAGATCGTGTTAAATTTTGTGTAAAACCCTGATGCTGATTCTCTAGTGCTAATATTACTAATTGAGGTGAACAAAAATCTTTTGAACAGACAAAGCATCGATGTCCTAGATTAAGCATTATCGCGCTGTTTAAACCTCTAATCAGCTTTGTTTATGGTGAGCGTTATCGGTGGTGAATCGTAAATCTTACATCCAGATGATGGAGGGAGAAGCTCAAGAAGGAGAAAAATTAGGACGTATGAGAGTCATAGTACAGGATAATGGCCTTATACACAAATGTCAGGAAGTTCAAAAGTTATGGTGAAAGTGGGAATATTAGGTTTATACATCTTTATTTCTGCCTAAATATTGTTCTAAGATCGACTCAATTGGATTGGAGTGGCAATATCTCAAAAAAGATAACTGTCCCGACAAATGTTTGACGACGAGTTAGACGTTGCTTATGGAATTTATCAAAGTGTTGCGAGAAGACCCGCGCTCTCCGGTTACGGGAGCGTCGGGATGAATCGCAATCAATATCGATCTTTCACAAACAATGTGTTATACCAATTTCATAAACTTAAGCAACACTTGTTAAAATATCTATCAAGCTTGAAATCCAAGATGTCAAGTTATCTGTAGTCTGACTTTATGAAATTGGTATTAAAACTGTGAAAAGTTAATTAGCTAGCAGTAGATGGTTGAAAAAGCATACAAATTTAGGTTCTATCCAACTCCAGAACAGGAAAACTTGTTGCGGAGAACTTTAGGCTGTGTGCGACTAATCTACAACAAAGCCTTGGCGATTAGAACTCAAGCTTGGTACGAGAAACAGGATCGTGTAGGATACAAGCAAACTTCGGCCATGCTTACCAAATGGAAAAAGCAGGAGGACTTAGAATTCCTAAGCCAAGTAAGCAGCGTACCATTGCAACAAAGTCTGAGACATTTACAAACAGCTTTTACTAACTTTTTCTCACTCCGGGCCAAATATCCTAACTTTAAGAAAAAACGCAATGGTGGTAGTGCTGAATTTACCAAGTCTGCATTCAAATGGAAAGATGGCCAAGTATATCTAGCTAAATGTGCTTCCCCATTACCGATCAGATGGAGTAGGCAATTACCACCAGGATGTAGCCCCACTACAATAACAGTTATGCTTGACCCATCCAATAGATGGTCGGTGTCTTTGAGATTTAACGACAACAGAGATTTCAAACTCAAACCACTCAATAAACAAGTTGGTGTAGATGTTGGTATTAGTAGTCTCATTGCCACAAGTGATGGCACAAAAGTCAACAACCCTAAGTATTTTAATAAACTGTATAAGAAACTGAGGTTAGCTCAAAAATCACTCAGCCGAAAAACCAAGGGCTCTAATAATTACCAGAAAGCTAGACTGAAAGTAGCTAGGATACACGCAAAAATCAAAGATTCAAGGCTTGACTATACCCATAAACTAACCACTCAATTAATTAGAGAAAATCAAACTATTGTAGTTGAGGACTTAGCAGTTAAGAATATGGTAAAAAACCATAAGTTAGCTAAAGCAATAAGTGATGCAAATTGGGGAGAATTAGTCAGGCAATTAGAATACAAAGCAGAATGGTACGGCCGGGAACTAATTAAAATTGATAGATATTTTCCCAGTTCTAAACGTTGTTCTAATTGTGGTCATGTGGTTGAGAAATTGCCTCTTGATATTAGAGAGTGGGATTGCCCAGAATGTTCAGCTCACCACGATAGAGATATCAACGCTAGTATAAATATTTTGGCTGCCGGGCAGGCAGTGTCAGTCTGTGGAGCGACCGTAAGGCCCGAAGGGAGCAAGTCTCGGAGGGCGGGTGCTATGAAACAGAAAGCCCCTATCAGCAATGTTAGGGAATCCCGCGCTGTCACGCAAGTGCAGCGTCAGGAGGATGTCAAGGATGGAGTGACTGCGAGGCTAGAAATAGGACAATAAAGTACAGAACCGATTAAATTTAACTCTCAAACTAGGGTTTAATTTTTTGTCACATACTTATAAATTTCCCCGCCGACCTACTTAAAATTAGATTGATATATTATTAATGAATAGAAATATATTTGCTCAAGAGGCGATCGCCCAAATACCTAAAATATTGACTTTAATGGATCGAAATGTTCATAGCTACAACTATGGCTGTTTTGATCGAAATTTTTGGCAGTATAAAATTATAGATTTTCCCAGTGGAATGAGCCAAGAATTTGTTTTTCCTTTAGCTTTAGCTTATAAAACCAATATTCCTGAAAATCATTTTTATGGTCAAGAAATTATTAGAGATTGGGTAGAAGCGGGAATTTTATTTGCTGCCAAAAGCGCTCATAAAGATGGTTCTTGTGATGATTATTTTCCTTTTGAAAGAGCAGGAGGAGCAGCAGCATTTTCTTTATTAGCTTGTATTGAAAGTTATAAGTTAATGGAATTAGATAATCCAAATGCTTTAAGATTTTTTGAAAAAAGAGCTGATTGGTTAGCACATCATCAAGAAAGTGGCAGACTGACAAATCATCAAGCATTAATTGTTTTATGCTTAGAGTTACTTTCTGATTTATTAAAAACTGATAAATGGAATCAAAGTAAACAAGAGCGTTTAGAACAAGTTTTATCATGGCAAAACCATGAAGGTTGGTTTCAAGAGTATGAAGGATGCGACCCAGGTTATCATACTTTAACTATCTCTTGTTTAGCATGGATTTATGAACTTAATCCTAATATCGATCTAAAAGGTGCTTTAGCGAAAGCTGTTGCTCTTGCTAGTCATTTTGTTCATCCAGATGGGTCTTATGGTGGAGAATATACCAGTCGTAATACTTATAATTTCTTTCCCTATGGCTTTGAATTAGTGGGCAAATGGATGCCAGAAGCATTGAATATTAACGATCGCTTTTTAAAGGGTTTAGAAAAAGGATTAAATCCTTGTTATGCGGACGATCATATAGTAGGACATCATACTTGGAATTACCTTTTAGCTTGGCGTGATTTTGTTGAAGTTCGACCTGATTTATCCCCTCGCCCTCAGGGAAGATTTCATTTAAAAGAAGGAGGTATTTTAATAGATAGGAGGGAAAATACTGAACTTTATCTTGCTCTTAATAAAGGCGGAGTTTTCAAACTATTTCGTGACAATAAATTAATTCTTTCTGATACTCAATTTTCTCTGTTAATCAAGGAAGGAAATAAAGTAAAAAATGCAGTAGCTCATTTAGTTAGCTCTCGTTACAAAATTGAACTAGGGGAAAATGAAATTATTATTCAAGGTTCTTTAGGTTGGGCAAAACAAAAACAAATGACTAGCTTTAATTTAATTGTTTTAAGAATAGTTATGTTTACACTAGGACGTTTTTTCCCAAATTTAATCCGTAAAACTCTGCAAAAAATACTGATTACTGGTAAGAAAAATGCTCCTTTTGGCTTCTATCGTTCTTTACAATGGAATAATGGCAATTGGGTTGTTTACGATCAATTAACTGCAGAATCATGGGATTCCGTTATTGCAGGGGGAATAGGTTGCGATCAAACTTCTATATATGTAGTTATGAGTCGAACTTTTCAAGAAGGACAGCTACAACGTTGGCTCGATCTTACTCCACAAATAAAACAACTTGAACCCAAGCAAAATTTAACATTAGAAAGAAAATTATAAGTAACTAAATAGCCATAATTAATCATCTAATAAATCCAATGAAAAAATATATTTCGATTGCCGTAAGCGTTGCTATTCTACTAATTATTTACTCTAAAATTGACCTACAAAATTTAGCAAAAGTTTTTGCTAATTGTGATGGTTTAATCATGTTTTTGTCCTTAGCAATGGTAATTCCCATTACTTTATTTACCTCATGGCGATTACAACAATTAATGCCTAAAGGAAGCAGTTTAGATTTTCTGGAAGCAAATCGTTTGATTTTAGGTGCTAGTGTTTTGAATATGGTTTTACCATCAAAAATGGGTGATATTGCTAAGGCTTATTTTATGAAAGATAGAGGACATTTAAGTGGTACTCTATCTCTCTCTTTAGTAGTCTTTGAAAAAGCCTGTGATATGTTATCACTACTTTTATGGTGTGTATTTGGCTTGATAGTTTATCCTGACAAGAATTCTCTTTTCTGGTTGATGACTATAGGAGTAGGAGTAGGTTTAATATTAGGTTTAATTCTCTTAGGTTCTAGAAAATTTGCTATTGTTTTTTTTGACATTGGGATTAAGATTTTACCTAAAAAAATAGGGAAAAAATTAGAGAGTTTAAAAGAATCATGGTTAGAAATGCACGATTATTTTTGGGAGGATAAAAGGCAATTAATTAAAGTTTCTACTACTTCTATTTTTATTTGGTTTCTACATTTATTTCAAATCTGGTTATTCATTTTAGCTCTTAAAGCAGATGTTCCTTTCTTGACTAATTTAGCCTTATCTCCTCTGGCGATTTTAGCTGGTTTATTACCACTTACTTTTGCTGGAGTGGGTACTCGTGATGCTGCTTTGATTTTATTTTATCAACCTTATTTTGGAGAAGCTACAGGAGCAGCTTTAGGTTTATTATGCACTTCTCGTTATTTTCTTCCTGCGATTATTGGTTTACCCTTTTTAGGAGAAATGATGGCAACAGTTAAACAAATGAACAAAAATCAACAGTTTTGATATTTAAGATTGAGTCAACAATAAATGCGGTTAAAGTTTTTGAAATCACGGGGTGACAAGCAGCTCAAAACTATTGTTGGATAAGGGTTTAAAGAATATAAGCAGCGGTAAAAAATTGACAGGTTTTGTGAGAATGACAATCATTCTTGTTGGTGGTGTGGATGCAGCTTTTCCTATTAATTAATTAGGGTTTGCTGAAAAAGTCTTATGGGTGAGGGTAGGAGGACCGAGTCAGGAGAAATGGGAATTATAGAGGAGGTAGGAGGAAGAATAGTCCCTTGATTTTTCTGCGCAACTATGCGCCTAAAATGCTAATTTTTTGAACCTAAGCGACCTAAAAGCTGGGACTTTTTTCAACTAAAAAATGTTAAAACCTTTATATGTCAATACTTTTAGATTTAATCAGCAAACCCTAATTAAATCAAACGTTGCCCGAATATTTGAAAAAGGCAGATAAAATTTATTATCGCTTGGGAGGTGATCACCACTTTAACGAAATTGTTGGGCGTAATTCTGGTTTTTACGCTCTTTACATTCCTCTGTTCCCTTACCACCAAAAATTATTGTCCTAACCAAAAGACGTAATGCTATCCTTTTGAAGAAGGTTGTCAGTGGTAGTCGAAAAAAGTTTACCCTAATCCCTACAACTGCCAAAAAATCGGAGCGTAGACACAATAACTTTTATTTAACCCCCAATTTTCAACAAAGAACCCAAAACTTGAGGAATATTTTCTAACTCCATTGCTGCTATTGCTGCTGTCGGTTCATAACCACAATGAACCATACAATCAGCACATTTAGAATTCCCACTTTTATAACCGTAATTATCCCAATTAGTTTCTTCTAAAAGTCCTTTAAAAGTAGCATAATATCCTTCATTCATTAAATAACAAGGTTTCTGCCAACCAAGCACACTATAACTAGGACTACCCCAGGGAGTACAATCATAATCTTTATCTTTTTCTCCCATCAAAAAATCTAAAAATAGAGGATTATGATTAAAATTCCAATTCTTTTTACCAGTTTTAAAAGGAGCAAGAATTTCTCTAAATAATAACTGTGTTTGTTGGCGTTTGAGAAAATGTTCCTGGTCTGGTGCCCACTCATAACTATAACCAGGAGAAATCATCATTCCATCAATACTTAAACTTTCTAGAAAATCAAAAAATTCCTGCATTTGTTTCGGGTCTGTTCCCTCAAATACAGTAGTATTGGTAGTAACTCGAAATCCTTTTGCTTTAGCAGCGCGAATTGCTTTAACAGCTATTTCAAACACTCCTTGTCGGTCAACACATCGATCGTGAGTTGCTTGTAAACCATCAAGATGAATGCTAAAAGTTAGATAAGGAGAGGGTTTGAATTTATCTATATTCTTTTCAAGTAACAAACCATTAGTGCATAAATAAACAAATTTTTGGCGATCGACTAACCCCTGCACAATTTCAGCAATTTGTAGATGCAATAAAGGTTCGCCTCCAGGAATAGAAACCACGGGAGCGCCACATTCTTCTACAGCAGCAAAACATTCTTGAGGTGTGAGGTTTTGCTTGAGTATTTCCTTCGGATGCTGAATTTTTCCACAACCAGGACAGGCTAAATTACATCTGAATAGAGGTTCCAGCATTAAAACTAGGGGAAAACGTTTAGGCCCTTTGAGACGTTGAGTCAGGAGATATTTTCCTACTTCTAGAGCTTGTTGGAGTTGAATTGCCATGAATAACATCTTAATGTAAGTAATCTATTTATTTTTACACAATAGACATTACTTATATCATTAAGAGTTTGTTATGTATCGTTGTGATATAGAACCCATTTGGTATCTTCATAAATATGCGCGTTAGCTAGGAGACAGGAGACAGGAGACAGGAGACAGGAGACAGGAGGCAGGAGGTAAGAGGGAAGATGTGGGGAGAAATAATAAAAAAAATTCAACACTCCTTCAGATAATTTTTCCTCAAAATAGATGCACGAAAAGACTTGACTACCATAATTATATAGATCTCAAATGGGTTCTATAGACTAAGGAGTCATTCTCTTTTTTCTTCCCTCTTCCCTCCTAACTCCTGTAGGTCGCCCTACCGACAGCTCCCCTACCTGAGTTCTGACTCCTCCCTCGTTTATTTATAAGTATTCAACCGGACATGATATTAAGTCCTGAAAATCCCAAAAACCCATCCATTCAAACAAGTCTAGCTAATAAAATCCTGATTATGACCTCCAATTCCTCAGTAACACGGTAAAGATTGATTCCTTCACAGATAAATTTTGCTTGACGATCTAAAACACCAAACTGCCAAACATTACCAGTAGTTACAGCCCCTAAAATTTCAGTTTGTGGGGAATCAATCCATTGATCGAGGGCAATCATTTCCGTCGCTAACTGAGTAAAACCTCGATTAATATCCGCTTGTTTAGCTTCAATAACAATCAAATTCGTTGTCGAACGTAACAAATAATCTAATTTTCCTTGCAATCTGTTGTTAACTTGAATAGAATATTCTATTCTTAACTTAGCGTGGGAATAATGAATTAAATCTGAGATAATGGGCGCAATGAGCATTTCCCTACGGGTAGCCTCATTATCTAAATCTATATAAGGTAATATATCCTCAATGCGCTCCTTTAAATCAGTGATTCGGTCTAATTCATCAGGATATTGTGGTAAAGTGAGAAATTTTCGCTCAAATGAATAACCAAATTCAGCAACCAAATCATCTATCGTAAATCCCAACTCAAAATAATTGCTGAAAGTATAAGAACGATTAGGATCAAGTAATGGCTGACGAGTCATTGTTTTTCTCCATTAAATAATATCCAATCCGTTTAATTCGGTATAAAAAAATTTTTCATCTTCACCCATTAACAAATCTTTCTAAATTCTCTTCCCTTCTGAGTCCTGACTTCCCCTCCTGGGAGGGGTTAGGGGTGGGTTGACTCCTGACTCCTAATTAACTATCTAATTATACCAATGCTACCGGATTTGATATAATCTAGGACTTACGCAGTAAAACGTATTTCCGTCATTGCAACCCACAGGGTTTGCGGAGCATTCCGGGACGGAAAGCAATCTCAAACGCTACTTTTTCGTGCTTCGTGCGTAAGTCCTGATGATATTATCGTTACTATTTCCAGCCCACACGATCCATTAATTTAATCGCTTCAGCATTCAACTTGCCATAAGTAGCAACATTAATAGAATCGCTCTTGAAGTTGCCATAGGTTGTCAAAACGCTAGGAACAGGTACACCTGCAACTACAGGATATTCATTGTTACCCTCAGAGAAGATTTTTTGAGCTTCTGGGCTGGCCAAATGTTCGAGAAACTTAATTGCACCTTCTTTATTTGGGGCAGTTTTAACTACGCCACCACCACTAATATTAATGTGAGTACCCCGCCCATTTTGGTTAGGGAAAAACATTCCTATTTTCTGAACAACTGCTTTGTCTTCTGCTTTGTCAGATTTTGCTAAACGGCCTACATAGTAACTATTAGCAATACCAATATTACCGATACCTGCAGCAACACCTTTTATTTGAGCAGTATCATTTCCTTCTGGAGGTCTGGCAAAGTTGCTAACAAAGTCTTTTGCCCAATTTTCTGTGTCTGATATTCCATGAATTTCAATTAAAGATGCTATTAAGGATTGATTATAAATGTTATTGGAGGAACGAATCAGAATTTTGCCTTTCCATTTATCTGTGGCTAAGTCTTCATAAGTTGATAGCTCAGATGGTTTAACTTTGTCTTTGTTATAAACTATTACCCGTGCCCGTTTGGAGAAACCAAACCATAGGTTTTGGGGACTGCGGAGGTTTGCTGGAATTTTACTGTTGAGAGTAGATGAAGAAATGGGTTGCAAGATTCCTGCTTCTTCAGCTCGTCCCAAACGACCTGCATCTACTGTAATAAAAACATCTGCAGGGCTGTTAGCACCTTCGCTTTTGATACGTTCGATTAACTCATCTCCTTTGCCTTCTATGAGATTGACTTTGAGGCCAGTTTTTTTGGTGAAACTGTCGTAGAGAGCTTGATCGGTATCGTAGTGGCGAGAAGAATAGAGATTTATCGCCCTACTTTGGGCTAATCCTCGATTACTTTTACCAAGTTCGGCGATCGCCACACTTGCCATTGCTGTGCCTGTTGCTAAAAATATACGTCTAGTAATTTTCATTTTCAATTTTCTCCTCGTTTTTGATCGATAAATTAGGTATCGCTAATCACTTAATTTTCGCTGATTAATTTTAATGATATTGCAATTTATTCTTGATAATTTTTATCCTTTATCAGGATTAATTTATAGAAAATTAGACTCTACCTTTGAAAACTTGCGATCATTTGACCTGATTTTATCTATAATAAGTAGTGACTTTGACAGTGACTTTGACAATGTATAAATTGTTTCCAGACACTATTTAAGTTTTACTCACAAATTTGTTTTATCTCATAATTAAATATATTTGTCAAGTAGTTATTAATTTATTTTTCTATACTGAGAAATTTTATAGAAAGCAGCCAGGCCTTATGACAAGTGTCTGATTTGAATAGACATTATTGAAAACTTAGGGCTTGCTGAAGAAGTTGACACCCTGTTGGTTTCAGCCAGCCGAATTCAGTAATAATACTTAAAGATCGGCTAAAGCAGCGCAAAACCCTTGTATTATACCAAATTCACGCAAAGGCAGTTACATCTTAATTTGTGATTTATTCCTAAAAGAAAAAATTATAAATTCCATAAATTCTCAAATTTCCACCTTTTTTCCTCTTTAATATTTATGTTTTTCTTTCTCTGTTCCCAGCTCCGGTGTTCCCAGTTAAGTGTGTCGTCACGCTTTGCAATATTTTATGAAATTGGTATTAGTTAGTGGGTTCGCACAGCGTTGCGTCAGTATCTCAGAAAATGGAGGTAAATTGACATTATAGATACCACCTGTTTCTCTGCCAATATCAGCATTTTCTATTAACGTTTAGGAATAATATCAAGTCCGGATAATTAGTGATGAAAAAACCTATTTTCTTACAGAGGGCAAATATCCCTATTATCCCTACTCCCTACTCCCTTATTTATAAGTATTCAACCAGACATAATATTATTATTGGGACTTACACAAAATAAAGTCAAAAAATAGGATCAAATATAGATGGGCAGAGGCTTTAACGTCAAAAATGCATAAATCCTGAATAAGCACGGGTTCTAGTCATTTTTAAGGCATCGACGTAATTCCCTTGTCTAGACTGACTTTACACAATCTTCACAAAACTGTTAGGTAATAGAGTTGTCGCTAAATAAGGGAAAAAAATTACTCTAACCTAGACAGAGCAATAATTCCAAGCATTTTTGCCACCCAATAGCTACAATCCTTGCAGAATAAGGTTTTTGGGATTTTTTTAAGTTATAAAGGGACAAGTCTAATATAAAGTTTCTATAAAGATATCTAGTTCTTAACTTAGACTTAACCCAAGATTGGATGACATTTGTTTAGATTAATTAAGTAACTTACAAATTACTAAGAAGTTGAGCATCAGCTCGCCGATAATATCTTGATTTTGTGTGTAATATGACTCACATATGAGAATAAATCACAAAGAATTATCAAACCAATACTAATTAGTCAAATACATTAACTGATCGTCAAATTAATTAGGAAATAAAAATGGCTGCAACTACACTATCATCAGGAGATATAGCCATTATTGGCTTTAACTTTGATAACCCAGATGAATTTGCCTTTACACCATTAGTAGATATTGGTGCAGGTACAGAAATTAATTTTACCGATAACGGTTGGCAAGCTGCTGGTAGTTTCAGAGCTAATGAAGGCACTTTTACTTGGACAGCACCCACAGATATTACTGCCGGAACAATAATTAATCCTACTGTCAGTAGTATTGCATTCTCAGTTGATGGCGACCAAATTATTGCTTATCAAGGAGATAGTAGCAACCCTACCTTTATTTATGCCCTCAACAGTGAAGGCAACCCCGGAGTATGGCAGTCTGACTCTACGAGTTCCAATACATCTGCCCTACCCACAGGTTTAGTTAATGGTGAAACAGCAGTAGCTTTAGACGAAATTGATAACGCTATTTATACAGGCATTACTTCTGGTACACAAGCCGAATTATTAGATGCCATTAGCGATAACTCTAATTGGTCTGGCAGCAATAGCACCAGACAAATAATGCCAACAAACCCTTTCACAGTTAGTGGTAGCAGTGGTGGCTCCAACCTAGTCATCAACGAGGTCTTGGGCAGCACAACAGGTACTGATGTCGAATTCATTGAGTTGTTTGGTCAAGCTGGAACATCTCTTGATGGTCTGAGTATTATTGTCGTGGAAAGTGATGCTGGTTCAAGTAATGGAACTATTGACCAGCGGGTCGATCTTGGCGCTGAGGATGTTATCGGCGATAACGGCTTTTTCCTCATTGGTAACACTCAAATTCTTGAGAACAGTATTTATGGTGTAACGCCTAATCAGGAAATTAGTTCTAACTTTGTTGAAAACAGCAGCTATACTATTGCTTTGGTAGAAACCAGCAGTTTGACGGGAAGCAGTGTGTCTGGTAGCGAAGTGGTTATAGATACCGTTGGTGTAACTGACGGCGGTACTACAGATTCATTCTTCTTTAATGCTCCAGTATTAGGTCCGGATGGTTCCTTCTTACCTGCGGGTGTGCGTCGTGTAGCAGACGGAGTAGATACCGATACAACAGGGGACTGGGTTTTCGGTGACTTCTCCCTTGGTTCAGACAATACTCCCACAGCTGGAACCAGCGATAATGGTGGCGGTACTGGTGAAACTAAACTCATCAGTGAGATTCAAGGTAGTGGTACATCCAGTCCACTAGAGGGTCAAACAGTAACTATTGAAGCTGTTGTTGTGGGAGACTACCAGGATGGTGCTAGCGGAACAAATGGAGATTTGAACGGTTTCTTTGTTCAAGAAGAAGATAGTGACGCAGACGCAGATCCTTTAACCTCTGAAGGTCTTTTTATCTTTGATGGTGACTCTCCTGCGGTAGACGTAAATATTGGAGACGTTGTTCAGGTTACAGGAACAGTAGATGAATTCTTTGGTTTGACTCAGCTAACCGATGTATCTGTTTCCATTCAAGGTACAGATACTTTACCAACTCCTGCTACTGTAAACTTCCCTGTGACTACAGTTGACGATCTAGAAGCTTTTGAGGGAATGGGAATAACAATTCCTGATACCCTATTTGTCACAGAATATTTCAACTTAGACCGCTTCGGTGAAATCGTCCTATCCTCTGATGGAGCTAGTAATGAACCAGGAACTGATGGTCGCCTGGAACAATTTACTGACTTCAATGCTCCAGACGTTGCAGGTTTTGCTGCTTATCAAGAAGAGATCTCTAAACGACGCATTGTTCTTGATGATGGTCAAACTGTTCAGAACCCTAGTACAATTATTCATGGCCGTGGTGGCAACCCTCTCAGTTCTACCAATACTCTACGGGGTGGCGATACTGTTGATAATCTCTCCGGTGTTCTCAGTTTTGGCTTTGGCGACTACCGAGTTCAACCTGTTAACCCCATAGATTTCCAAGCAACTAACCCTCGTCCAGAAACACCGGAAGACGTTGGCGGAGATTTGAAAGTTGCTAGTATCAACGTTCTCAATTTCTTTACTACTCTAGACGAAGATGGTAATCCTGGTAGCGGTCCTAACGGTCTTTCTCCTCGTGGTGCTGATAACCAGACTGAATTTGACCGTCAAGTTGAAAAGTTGGTTACAGCTCTGGAAGATATTGACGCAGATATTGTTGGTTTGGTTGAGTTAGAGAACGAATTTGGTGGGGACCAAAATGGTGACGGTCAGTTTGCCATTGAGACATTGGTTGATGAACTTAACGACCGAGTCGGTGCAGGGACTTATGCTTATGTCGATCCAGGCGTTCCTTTTGTGGATACAGGTGATGCAATTTCTGTTGGTGCAATTTACAAAACCGACAGCGTTCAAGTTGCTCCTGGAACAACAGTGGAAGTTCTCACAGATTCCGATCTGCCCGATCTTGGTTTAGGTGGCACAGTATTTGATGGAGAGGATACTAACCGCGCTCCTCTTGCTGTCACTTTTGAAGAACTAGCGACAGGCGAACGCTTGACAGTATCTGTTAACCACTTTAAGTCTAAAGGAGGTACTGGCACTGGTGACGATGCAGATGCGGGTGACGGACAAGGAAACTTCAATGGTACTCGTTTACGAGGTGCTGAAGCTCTAAATGCTTGGTTAAATACTGACCCCACTGGTAGTGGAGATAGTGACTTTTTGATTGTAGGTGACTTAAATGCTTACGCTCAGGAAGACCCAATTACATCCCTGGAAACAGAAGGTTACACAGACCTAATCGAGGAATTTGTTGGCAGTGACGCTTACTCCTTCGTATTTGATGGTCAATTTGGCTATCTGGACTATGCTTTAGCGAATGAGTCACTGTTATCCCAGGTAACGGGTACTACAGAATGGCGCGTTAATGCTGACGAACCTGATGCTCTTGATTACAATCTTGATTTCGGACGCGATCCAAGTCTGTTCAACGGTCAAGATCCATTCCGCAATTCCGACCACGACCCCATAATAGTTGGTTTGAATTTGGAAAGCTCCACTCCTGGAGAAGTAATTGAGGGTACTCGGCGTCGGGATAATTTGATTGGAACCGATGGCGATGATACTATTACTGGTTTCCGAAATCGAGATGTTCTTACTGGTGGCGGTGGTGACGATACATTCGTTTACACTAGCATTGTAGATGCAAGAGATATCATTACTGACTTTGAAGTAGGTAGCGATAAAATTGACCTAGCTGGAGTATTAGATGGTTTTGGTTTTGTTGGAGTAGATCCCATTGCTGATGGTTATGTTGGTTTCCGTTCTCGTCGTGGAAATACTATCTTGACTATCGATCCTGATGGTGATGCGGGAAATGGTCGCGCTCGCTCTTTCTTGTTAGTGCAAGATGTTAATCCTGCGGAATTGAATAATCCAGACAATTTCATTTTTTAATTGATTGAGATTTTAGCGATCGCTTTCCCTGGCGATCGCTCTTTCTATGAAGATTCAGACTATGGAAAAAACTCAAAGTTTAAGTTATTTCACTCAATTACTGCATATTAATTTTCTTTCAGACATCAGTATTATCACTATTGTCATTGCTAGTAAAGTTTTGTACAATAGATAAAGTTTTGTACAATAGAGAAAAAGCAAGTAATTTTTCTACCATAGTCAAGAAGCTATAGGGTGCATAACAACTTTTAAATTTACGCAACCAACCAACATTTGCTCCCTTTTACTAAAAAAACCATGACTAACATTTTTCAAAAGTTATCTTTCGTTGCTACAACTACAGTTCTCAGCTTATCAGTCATTAATACTAATCCTGTTAATGCAGTTTCAATTATTTATGATTTTGAAGTTAATAATTTAGATGGTTCTTTAGCAGGTGAAACATACTCTGGATTTTTTGAATTTGATGATTCTGCATTAACAGGAATAGGTGAAGAATTTTTATCTGTATCAGAACTCAGTTTCGATTTTCTAGGTATCAACTACACCGAAGCTGATGGTTTTCCTGAAGTTGTATTTCTTGACGGTGACTTTCTGGGATTGAATTTTGAGACAGATGCTGAATTCTCTTTTTTAGAAGGCTTATTTGACTCTAGTGACCCTTTCTTTTCATACAATATTCCTGGACAAGGAGAAGGTGCAGGAGACATTGCATACAATTTACGTCCAGATACCCCAGTATCTACACCTGAACCAACTGCTGTTTTCAGTTTATTAGCTTTAGGTACTGCTGGTTGTAGTGGTGTTTTGAAAAATAGAAAAACATCATCATCAAAAGATGCAGCATAATTTTTTCAAAGTATCTAATAGACATCTGGTGAAAATAAACTTGCCCTTTATTTGCTATAAACTAGAGTGTAATAACTCAAAAAATCATTTTCTGTGTTTTTTTCCTAAAAACATCTTCCCTGTTCCCTATTCCCTACTTTTACAAAAAGTCTATATCTTTTTCACGCCTATGTCTAATAAACAAGAATTTAGGGGTGTTCGATGGAGCATCCCTATTCTAGTTTTAGAAGATGTCAAAACATGACGTTTTGTATTAGTTTGATGAAGCAGAAAAGACTCAATCACTATAAATTCTGAGCCAAGAAACTGCACTTTCTACATCAGTTACCTGTTTTCCATCAGGAAGAGGAGGGCGTTGGATCATTACTACTGGAATACCTAATTCCCGCGCCGCAATAATTTTAGCATAGGTAGCATCGCCACCACTATTTTTACTAACGATCGCTTCAATCTTATATTTTTGTAAAAGCGACCGCTCTTCTAATAAGGAAAAAGGTCCACGCTTAGTCAATAGTTTTCCCGGGGGTAGTAAGGTATTCAGTTTAGGTGGATCTATAGTCCGCATTAAAAACCAGAGGTTTTGGAGATGAGCATAACTTGCTAACTCTTGACGACCGATGCTCAGAAATACTCGTTGGGCTAATTTTGGTAAAATTTCGATAACAGTTTGCTTATTTTCAACTTCCACCCAGCGATCGCCTTCTGTTTTTTCCCATGGTGGGGAGATGAGCATCAAATGAGGAATATTCAATTCTGAAGTTGCGATCGCTGCATTCCAAGAAATTTGTACTGCAAAAGGATGAGTTGCATCAATTAGCAAATCTATTTGTTGTGCCTGTAGATATTCTGTTAACCCTGGCACACCACCAAAACTCCCTATTCGCGTATGGGTAAATTTGATCGAAGGTTGACGAGTACGACCTGCCAGAGAATTTATTACCTCTAACCCCGGTATTGTAGTAGCTAAAGCTGCCAGTTTCCATCCATTTCCAGTGCCTCCCAAAATCAGCACTCGTTTTTGTTTTGTCATGTTATACCAAATTGATAAGTTTTTGCTACAAATAGCTAGGATATTTCTTAGGAGTTAGGAGTCAGGAGTCAGGAGGAAATAAAGAAGGAGACAGGAGACAGGAGACAACCCACCCCTCGCCCCTCCCCCTCCCAGGAGGGGAAGACAGGAGGAAAATTACATGGGGATTTCATCCCTGGGAATTTTGAACACCGTGTAGACGGTGGGGTATTAAACCCACAAAGAAAATGATAAAGAAGAACAAAGAGGAGGAGAAGGAGAAAGTTTTTTTATCACTAATTATCCGGACATGATATTACTGAGGTACAATTGTTTTTCTTCTTTTCTACTCCCTACTCCCTAAAATCAACAACTGGCAATTCAATCACAAATTCTGTACCCTGACCGACTACGGAATTACAGTAAAATTTTCCCTGGTGTTTTTCAACTATAATTTGATAACTTAAAGATAACCCTAACCCCGTACCTTTACCCACAGGTTTTGTTGTATAAAACGGGTCAAATATTCGGTTTTTCACTTCTTCTGGCATTCCCATTCCATTATCAGTAATATGGATAGCAATCCAATATTTATTTATAAATTTAGTCTGAATTTTAATATAGGGTTGAATATTACAAAATAGAGAATTTGATTTTTCCCAAGACATTTCTAAAGCATCAATAGCATTAGCTATTATATTCATAAAAACTTGATTAAGTTGACCTGCAAAACATCTGACTAATGGCAAATCACTATATTCTTTAATAATGTTAATTTTGGGAAATCCGATTTTGGGCTTGAGGCGACTTTGCAAAATTAGTAAGGTACTATCAATACCTTTGTGAATATCAACTTGTTTTTGCTGAGATTCATCGTGACGGGAAAATTTTCGTAGGGATAAAACTATTTCTTTAATTCTTTTAGAACCTTCTTCCATGGAAATAAGCAAATCAGGAAAGTCTTCTTGGATAAATTCCAGGTCTATTAGATCTTGTTTGTCTGTAATTTCATCTCCTGGTTCTGGATAATATTGATGATAAAGCTTGAGTAAATCTAGTAAATTTTCAGCATAATTTTTAGCAGGTTTAATATTGCCGTAAATAAAGTTAACAGGGTTATTTATTTCATGGGCAACTCCGGCAACTAACTGACCTAAACTCACCATTTTTTCATTCTGAATTAATTGAGCTTGAGTTTCTTTTAATTTTTGAAGAGTTTGTTCTATAGCGGCATTTTTTTCTGTTAATTCTTGGGTTCTTTCCTCAACTTTAGTTTCTAAAACATGACTGTAATCAGATAATTGTTGATATGAATTTTTTAACTGTTGAATCATTTGATTAAAAGTTTGGGCAAGGAAACCAATTTCATTTTTAGTTATTACTGGTACTTTCTGGGTTAGCTCCCCTGCACTTACTAATTTAGCTGTCTGAGCGATCGCTAAAATTGGTCGTACAATTTGATGGCCTAATAACAACATAACTACTGCCATTACTAAAGCTAATATCAAACCTACTAATAAAATTGAAGTAGCTAGATGACGAGCAGGTGCAAATGCTTCTGTTTGATGTATTTCTGCTAGTAATGCTAAATTGTGTTCTTTTAGCCACCGATAAACACCAATTACTGGCACACTTTTGTAATTTTGATATAACCCTTTGCCATTATTACCATTCATAGCAGCATTAATAGCATCACTTTCAATACCATCAGGAAATTCTTCAGAACCAAATTTTGTGGCTGAAACTAATGCATGTCTCTTTGATAAACTACTACCAATATTCCCCACTAAATAGGTTTCAACAGTCTCTCCTAACTCTGATTGTTTGCGAATAATAGTATCAATTCTTTCCAAGTTAAGATTGGTAGCTAACATTCCTAATTGTTTACCATTTTTACTTAGAATAGGAGTAGCAAAATTAATCATTGGTTGACCTATTTCAACAGAGAGGTAAAAATTTGATATTAAGTTATCTGTGAGAGGTTTTGTGACTTCGCTATATTGTACTATAGGTTGATATTTGCCGATTTTATTAGGATTACTAGAAACTAAAATTCTACCATCTCTGGTTAAGATGAAAATTTCTTGTAAACTGTCAATATTAGTGGTAAAAGATGTTAAATAAGTTTGCAGTGAGGTTTGAGCATATTTATATTCTGATGTAGATTTTTTGGTTGTTAGTAAGATTTTTGCTTGGTGATTAATTTCTGGTAATTCGGCAATCGCTAAGATATTTTTACATTGGTCTAAAATCCAACGATTAAGTTCATTTTCTTTAAGTTTGGCAGCAAAGCTAAGGCGTTCAAATACTGATTCTTTTAAAGATGCTCTTGCTTGACTAAAGGTTGTATATCCGACAATTGATATTGTCATTAGCGACAATATTAAAAAAGAACCTACAATCTGAATTAGGAGGCTTTTTTTCCAGAAATACATGATTCTAGATCCTCATTTTTTCATCTAAAATTTTTCTCTTTTGAAAGAAGTAGTTATACCAATTCCTAAAAGTAATGCTATACTTAGGTAACACTTCATTCATTAAGTAATTAACACAGGTAAAATATTTTTTTTGTTAATTTGAGTCAAGTTAATTTTAATTATTCTTATGTTTACTTCTCCTCCACTCCCCTACTACCCTACTCCTCTACTCAAGAAAATGTAGAAAAGTTTTTGAGAAATGGTATTAGTTAGGGGAGCTGTCGGTAGGACTACATACAGAGCATTAGCAGAAGCTGTAAAATCGCAAATTGCCATTAGAATTTGCTGCATCGCCTTACTCCAAATATTTTCTATATGTACTTGAGAATAAACATGGTTTACAGAATTATCAAATAAGTGAGTTTGACCTTCAGCAAACTGTTGAGATGCTACGGAAATATGAGGGTCTTTTTGATCGTGCCAAAATTGTTCTTCCCATAGTTGAGGCATAATCGGAAAATAGCAACCTTTACTACCTTTAATGTAAAGTCCTAAATTATTTGGTTGTATTAGATATGATCAAAAATCTTTCGCTAACTTAGGATGAGCAGAAGATGTAAAAATTATAGGTTGTTTAATAGATATTAAATATCTAGGTTTGTCTCCATTAGGATTATTTGGAAATTCTATAGTTCTCATTTGATTCAAGTAAATTTCTTCGTCTTCTTTTTGATATACAGGAATTGACATAGTTGAATTAATTGTCATTAAAGTCTCGCGATTGAGGAAATTAGTATGATTATCAGAATTTAGCCAATTAACTGCATTAGGTGGCACATATCCATTTTTATAAAGCTAGTGTACCAATCTAAAATTTCAATTATTTTTTGTCTTATAGCTGGTTTATCTACTTGTAATTTGCCCTGTTTATCTACTATTTGTAAATTGTTGGCCTCCAAAATTTGTTCAAATATAACATAACTATCTGAAGCATCGATAGACATGGGCAAACCGAAAGCATAAATATTACTGTCATTTTGTTGAGGCAAAACTTTTTGTGCATTCTGCCAAAATTGCCAAAAATCATTCCATTGTTTTGGTCTTTATTCACCTAGACCAGCATCACGAATTAAATCATGCCAGTAGTGAATATGGACAGTTTCCTGCATTATCATTTTCTTTGTGGGTTTAATACCCCACCGTCAACGGGGGTGTTCACGCATTACTTGGGGGAGCGAATCCCCATGTAATTTTCCTCCTGTCTCCAGTATAGCTGTCTCCTGTCTCCTTCTTCAATGGTACAGCATAATATATTGCACAAATAAGCAGATTTAAAAGCACTATCGCTGTAGAAATTTTTTATAGGTTTAATTAGATCTGAAACATCTACTAATTTTCCTTCTGATGCCCATTGAGGAATTAAAGTATGTTCTGCTTTTTTAGAGAAAAAAATATCAGGTGGTTTACCTGCTGCTAAAGCATCAATACCTACTTGTTAAAATATATATATCAACAATTTTTTATTCATTTGTTTTGATTAATTATTGTTTTGTAGCAACTGCCATTACTGCTCTTGACTTATAGAATATCTAAAACAACGGAATATCAATAATCAACCTTCCTCCTTCTCTTCTAGATAACTAAATGTCTTCTTCCTTCTTACTTCTGCTATATTTTTGACCAGATAATTATTTTTATTAAAATTCCTCCCATCACTAATAATGGTGTTAACCAATCACCCAATTTTACATATAAAGTTTGGGTATTTCGCCGATAAATTGTGGTTGAATAAGTTTCATAAGTATTAATTCCAGATAGCCAAATTGTTCTACCGTGAGGATCTACAATTCCAGAATAACCTGTATTAGTTGCTCGTACCGCCCATCTATCAGTTTCAATTGCCCGCATTACATCTTGAGCATGATGTTGAGCTGGCATTGTGGGACTATAATGGGCGTTATTAGCTGCTGTTAAAATAAATTCTCCTCCTGCTGCGGTTTGTCTTTGAAATACTTGGGAAAAAGCTGAGTCATAACAAATTCCAACTATTGCTTTGCCAAAGGGTGTCTCAAATATTTGGTCTGTTTTTCCAGGTACTAAATGAGCGTCTAAAGGTGAGAGTCTATCTATTAGTTTTCCTAAAATTTCATTGAAAGGAATAAATTCTCCTAAAGGTACTAATTTAATTTTGTCATAACGACTAAAAATTTCTCCTGTATTATCTATAGTAAATAAACTGTTAGTCAGATTATTATCTTGTTTGCCATAACCACCGACCCAAGCTACTACTTCTTTGTCTAAAATTGCTTGATAAAAAGAAAGGAATCTACGATTATTTTGATTTGTCCACAAAAAAGGTAAAGCTGTTTCTGGTGTTAATACAGCATCAACGCTTTGGTCTGCTAATTTTTTATATCCTGTGGTATAACCTTCCAGGGCACGATACCAACCTGTAGAATTGAACTTAATTTCATTAGGAATATTACCTTGAATAATTCCCACTTTTAATGCTGTTTCTGAATCGGGATTTAAAGGAATATTATATAGACTAAACCCTACTATGTGGAAAAATAGAAAAGTTGTAATTGGAAGTAAGAAGAAAGAAGGAGAAAGGGAGAAACGAAAATCAACTTTTTTTTCCTGCAATTTTGCTTTGATGAAGCCTTCCCCAATTAAAGCATTTACTGTAATAATAGCTGCCGTAACTGTAATTGGTCCTGATAATTGACTAAGGTGTAAAATTACTAAATTATAGTTGCTCTGAGTCAAAGATAAAGAAGTCCACCAAAGACTTCCTAAACTCCAGATTTTCTCTAAACAACACCATAAAGTTATACCTAACAAAACTCTGGCGAATGAGAATATTTTCTCTGAGAAAGATGTAGGAGTTAAAACCCCAAATAAATAAGCCCAAATAGCAACTAAAATTGCTCCCCAAAGAGTGATAAAAATCCAACAAAATATAGCGATCGCTAAACTAGCTAACCAAGGAACTCCTAACCAGGTCATGGGATGAATTCCGGTTATCCAAAATAAAGCTACACCGTGATAACCTACTCCCCAAACTAAACCTAATAAAAATTTATCAAAGTATTTTTCTTGTTGAATTACTAACACCCACAGAGGAGCTAGAGCTACCCATCCGAGAAACCATGCGTTTACTGGTGCTGTGGTCATTCCCATAAAAATGCCACTAATAAATGTTATGAATAATATCATTTTTATAAATGTTTGCTACAAATACTTAAGATGTTTTTAGTAGTCAGTAGTTATAGCAGGGAACAGGCAAAAGCGGTGCGACCCCGTGTCGCCGACAGACGCACCTAGTAGCGGACTTAGAGAGGCAATAGTGGGAAAAGTATTTCTGTATCTAAGGTTCATCATTAATCTATGTCCTAACCAACTCGTTCCTTGCTATAGGAGAAATCAAATTTACTTAATTAAATTTTTCAACTCCCGCCAAATAGAGGGTTGATTAGAAATTGATGTTGGATAAGTTAAAATTCCTTGAGTAGGACTGAACAAAAAAGCTAATATAAATAACCCAAATGATACTAATACAATTGCTGGACCTGATGGTAAATTATAGAAGTAGCTAATATACATTCCACTAATACTAGATAAAACCCCTATTCCTACCCCCCAAATCATTACTTGATACAATCTTTTAACTAATAGATAAGCTGTGGCTGCTGGTGTAATTAATAAAGACAAAACTAACACTACTCCCACTACTTTAAGACTGGCTACAATTGTCAAACCAATTAACATCATTAGCCCCAGATTTAATAAATTTACAGGTAAACCTACTGCTTGAGCGCCGAGGGGGTCAAATGTGTAAAATAATAGTTCTTTATACAACAATACTACTACTAATAAAACAATCGCAGCGATAATTAATGTATCTCTCACATCTCCAATAGTTACGCCGAGAATATTACCAAATAAAAAATGATTTAGGTCAATTTTATTGTCTTTCTGAATAATTGTAATTAATGTGATTCCTAATGCAAAGAAGGCAGAAAAAACTATCCCCATTGCTGCATCTTCTTTGATTGGCGATCGCGTCCTAATTAAATTAATTAAAATAGTACTAATTACTCCGGCAATAAATGCTCCAATAAAAATATTTGCCCCTACTAAAAAAGCAACAGCTAATCCCGGCAATACTGAGTGACTAATGGCATCTCCCAATAGAGCTAATCTTTGTACCATTAAATAACTACCTACTACCGCACAGATAATCCCAACTATTATGGCAACTAAGAGCGATCGCTGCATAAAACTATATTGTAGTGGCTCTAGTAATGTTTCTAACATTAGTATTTATTTTTCCTTTTTTGTCTGTTTGATTATTGTGATTTTATAGCCAATAATTAAGTTTTAAGTTCAAAATCTTGGAGATAATTATAGTATATTTCGGGCAAATAATGAAAATTATTTAGTGGGGGGATCTTGCCTGCGTAGATGTACCTCATAACAACGGGAAACGCTATAATTCAACAATTATTAATTATTAATTAATAATTAATAATTAATAATTACCTCTCCTTGAAAAGAAGAGGATTGACTAATTATGAAAATTTTTATTTATTATCCCCTATCCAAGGGGAGGCTTTAAACCAAAATTTTTCGGTAAAAATTTATATCAATTCACATTTTTCAAGTAAAAATAAACTACTAAAATTTACATAAATTTTTAATTACAGTAGATTTTACCTTGGTGAGATATAGTTACGACTTGGTGAGGTAGAACCATCGCGAGCAAGATGCTCGCACTCGGAATATTTAATAGACATCTCCAGAAAAGAGGGAGTAATGAGTAATGAGTAATGAGCAATGAGTAATGAGTAGGAAGTAGGGAGTAGGGAGTAGGGAGTAGGGAGTAGGGAGTAGGGAGTAGGGGGAAAGAATTGAGGGTTTATACTTGATAATTGACTTGATTTTTGATTTTTGGAGATGTCTAATTATTAATATCTGTACTTCTTATGTTTGGAATTTACTCTAATTTTAAGAAATTGCAAAACCTGTATATTGACGCACTTCCTCTGGATGAAAACCTAAAACTATCATATCTTTGGTTATTCCTGCTTCTAAAAGTGCTTCAGCAACAGGTTGAGAACAACCATCATATTGAATCCAAATTTTATCATTAATAATATCAATATGAACTACGGAACTACAAACTCGACGTATATCATCCCAACCCATACGAATTACTTGATAATGGTCTCGTTATGTGTCAATTACAATTTCGACATCTATTTGACCATTAGCAGGTTTATGGGTGCCATATTCGTAGATTATTTTCTTAATAATTTCACGATAGTTATCTAAGTTATCCATTTAACTATTCTCCCAATTTTTTCATCACAAATTATTAGACGCAGTTGTATTTTATTAATAATTAATTGACCTAATTTATCTTGGAAGATATTTTCATAAGCTTGTTGATTAACGGCAAGATAAAGTAAACATTCTGGTTATAGTTCCGATAATACAGTCCGATAAATTTCATATTGCCCCACTGCTATTTGTAAATCCTTTATGGGAGAAATACTAATAAAAATTTTGATTTATACAGCAATTTTTTTACCTTGTTTTTCAGCAGTGATCGCTGTTTTTTATGCACCCAAATCAACATAAAAATGTTTACCTCCATAACCTAAATATAGAGGGTCCTGGGTAATTGTCCAACCATCTGTTTTTAATGCTTCAACAACCGTATTATGATAAATATCTCTAGCTGGCATTAGTTATTTAAGAATTTAATAGTTCAAAGTATGTAAAACACAATTAACACTGATTATACTCACCAACTGGGTTGATTGAGTGTTTGTAGTTAATATTTTCCTTGATATAGGATAAATTTGATTGAGATTGAATCATCTTCCATAGTACAATATTCTCAAAGTGACATAATAAATATTAGATAGTAATATAAGAATCAATCCTACAAATAAAATAACATGAAAAGAACAATCAACTTTCAAACTATTTCCTGGTTTTGGGATTTATATCAAAGAGAACTTCTTGATTTAGATCCATCATACCAAAGACGTAGTGTTTGGAATCAAGATTATAAGGATTACTTTATTGATACAGTATTACATGAATATCCAGCACCTGCAATTTTTATATATCAAGAAATCAGTCCTGAAGGAGTTTCAAAAGTTAGCATAGTTGATGGAAAACAGAGATTATCTACCCTGTTTCAATTTGTTAATAATGAATTTCCTGTCTCTGAAAAAATGTCTATTCAACGCTTTCGCGGTAAATACTTTCAAGATTTAGAGACTAAAGATAAACAAGATTTTTGGAAGTATCAATTTGCTATTGAATATTTACCATCATCCGATGAAGACGTTATTAGTAATATATTCGATCGGATTAATCGTAATGTGATTAAATTAACTCCTCAAGAACTTCGTCATGCAAGACTTAGTGGTGATTTTATTACTCTTGCAGAGGAATTATCTAATTGGATGTTTAATTACTTAGAAGAAAAAATTAAAAACTTTCCCAACCTTCATTCTACTCCCAGAAAACAAATGAAAGATGTTGAAATGGTAGCACAACTACTGTTATTTTTAGAAGAGGGTGCAAAATCTTATAGTGCTGATTATCTTGATAGAGCTTTTACTAATCGAGATAGTGAATGGGAAGAAAAGGATGAAATAGAAGACGAATTTCGCAAAACTATTAAATCTATAGGCAAAATATTAGATTTATCATTAGATTTAAAAAATGGTCAGATTTGGATGACTTGTTTGCTTGTACAATTATTATCCCCACTCTATCTCATGAACAAGAGGTCAGAGAATTTTGTCAAAGTACATTTGAAATTATCAATACAGTTAAAAGAGGACAGAATAAAAAATCTCCAGATACATTTAAGTTTGATTCAACTCGAATTTATGCTCAACTTAAGACCAATAATGACATAATTCAAGAGAATCAATTAAGTATTTATAAAATTAAATTTGAAATACAAATCAAAAGTGCTTTTGAACACGCCTGGTCTGTTTCAACTCACGATCTTGTCTATAAAAATTCGGAAATTGATTGGAGAAAATTACGTTTAGCTGCACAAATTAAAGCAACGGTTGAACAATTAGATATGTTAATACTTGCTTTTGAACAAACTTCCGATTTTATTGAAGATAATAATTGCCTGGAAATCAAAAATAAACAATATTTAGCAAAAGAAATCAATAAATTATTTCAAGATAAAAAAATACCTGATGAGCTTAAACCAAAAGATATGAGTCGTTTTTGCGATAACTTATATCGTCTGTTAATCAATGTAGTTGAAGAAAAACAAATTAAAGAAAAAGTTAAAGCAGTAATCCAGAAAATTCAATCAACAAAAACAAATCAAATTCCGCGCAGTATTTCATTATTTCAATATTTTATTAGTATTTTGATATCAGAGAAAATAATTGATTATTCTATAAATAGATATTATTGGCATATCACCCAAGAAGTTGTAAGTCTTTATCCAGCACTAAAGACTATTGACTCTACTTTTGAGTATGAAGAAAATGATTTTTAATACTTGCTTGCAACTTATTTTTCAACACGGTTGATTTCGGTTCAGCAATTTATTAGCTTGCGTTGCTGAACCATAAAAAGATATGGGTATCTAATAAAATTCTCATTTCCCCTCAAATGCATTAAGTATATCTTCTGGCAAAGGAGCATCGAAATCATCCGGAACAGTAAACTCACCTGCGCATAAACCAAATGGTCGTAACTGCTTGCTATTGGCAATAGTTCTAATTTCAGCGCTCGCTTGCTCATATCTAATAATTACAACAGTTTTTCCCTCTTCGACTAAACGCAAATATTTCAGTAGATCGCTTTGAATTTCATCACATAGTTACATTTAGCATGATAAAAAACCTCAGAATTTCTACAAAAACGATCGCTCAATAATCTTTTTCAAGATAGCAGGCAACAGGCAACAGGCAACAGGCAACAGTGGGAAAAACATTGCCTAGTCTAAAATTCATCATCAACATAAGTCAAACACCAACTCGTTCCTTACTATATCTTGAGTTGGGGCTGAATTTCAGCTGTGTCAGTCCAGTAGGGTGCATTAATGAAATGTAACGCACCATCTAGATTTTAATTTTCGGTGTGTTACGCTTTTTGAAGCTAAAAAATTACTCATCATGTTTGACTACAATATCAAAGTGTAGGACATCTTCCCGCACACCCCCAACTTTTCTATATAACTCTATTGCTGGATCGTCACCATAGTCAGCTTGAACAAAGATAACATAAGCTCCCCGATCGACAGCTATATTCTTGAGTGTGTCAATGAGCGCCATTGCTATACCTTGGCGACGGTGTTCAGTCGATACCGCCAAATCATATATATAAATCTCGCTGCGTTCTTGCTCAAATTTGTGAAGTTCATATGCTGCCAGACCACCCACCACCTCTCCATGTTTTAATGCAACCAACACGATAAAATAATCTCTGCTGAGTAGCTTACGAAGATAATCAGTTTCAGGTTTGACTTTGCAATAAGTTTCCACTTCATCAAACGCATCACCAAAAACATTGAGCAAGTCTTGCATTAGCTTTATATCTTTCTCAGATAGATGTTGAATGGTGATATTTTCTGTTGAGTTCATATTAATATATATCCCAAAACAAGATGGATACAAATAATATTTTCAGTCTTCTGGTCAACTCCAACAAACGGTTCATCAAAACAAAAAATATCGGCTTCCTTAATCAATGACCGTACCAAAAATGCTCGTTGTTGTTGACCGTCAGACCTTCTTATAAATTGGACATCTCCAAAAATTAAAAATAAAATCAATTATTATCTAGAAATTATCAATTACTCCTCCCTGTTCCCTGTTCCCTGTTCCCTGTTCCCTCTTTTCTGGAGATGTCTATTACTTAGCTAACTTAATTACATTGAATATAAGGTCTCCATACCCACCCCATTTGTTGAGGAGTTTGTACTGATTGAACATAAACCCACTTTGACTGAGACTCTTGTCCTGCTGGTGGTTCAGTAACTCTCAGTGGAGTATTTTTAGCAAAATTGAAAGGCATATTATAACCTTTGGCATTGGGAAAATCTCGCACTGGAATATTCGGATATTCGGGGGAACCTATTGCCCGACAAATTGTTCCTACTGGTACTCCACCTGTTCTATCTCCTGTATCGGGTAGTTGTGAACCAGAGCGTGTATTGCAATTTTGCAGATAGGGAGTATATACCCAACCTTGAGAATTATTCGGTCCAGTTACTTGTGTCCATTGTCCATCATTAGACCTATTTATGACTGTTACAGAAGTACCGTTATTAAAAAAGGCAATATTTCTACCTCCATTTGGCTGGTCTCGGAAATCGACACCTGCACGACTATCTGCTGGTGAAGACTGAAGCTGACAAACTTGTTGTTGAGCAAGTAATATTTCATTGTTCTGGTTAACCCATGGAGTCCACTGGTCTGCCATGGCAATAGTTGGTATTTGACTTCCTAATAAAGATAGAGAAGTAATTGTTAATATTCTTAGGTAATTTAGCTTTTGCTTGATGTTATTTTTCATAAATATTCTGAATTATTTGTAATCACAAGTTTAGCTACTGACTATATAAGTCTATATTTCTGATGTTTTGATTATTCTTAATACTTTATTTAGATCAAAACATCTTTTTTTAAAAGTAGCGTTATCTTTCTAATTTTTTATATTTTAATATCAATCAAAATTTTAACAAGGGAGATTTACTAAATTAACAAAAATCCCTATTTGCGTAAATAAACCCATAAACTAAAGCACAGGAAATTAAGGAATTTAAGCCGGATTTAGAATCTAGGAAAAGTCTAAATACTTGTAGCAAACATTTTGGTATTACAGTAAACATAATATCAAAAAACCGGACTTTCTAAGACAAATCCGGTTAAAAATCAAAACGTTATTCGAGGAAAATAAGTTAACCCTGACTACAAAACTTCTCCACACAACGCATAAACATTTCTACTCCCATTCCTAGAGCAGTTTCATCAAAATCAAATCTAGGATGATGGTGCGGATAAGCTAAATTTTTATCGGCATTTGCTGAACCTAAAAAGAAATAACAACCAGGTACTTCTTGTAGAAAAAATGACATATCCTCACCCCCCATAGTTTGACATTCTGGTACAACACCCGCAGGAGTTTCTATTAATAATTCAGCTACACTTTTAACCAAATCTGCCATTTTTTGATCGTTAATTAACGGGGGATAAAGAGGAGTATAATTAAATTCATAACTCGCCCCGTGACTTTCACAAACTCCGGCAATAACTTGCTCAATTCGTTTAGCAAAATAATCTTGATAAGCCAAATTAAAATAGCGCACTGTACCAGCCATTCGGGCAGTATCAGCAATAACATTAAATGCCCGACCTGCTTTTAACTCCCCAACCGTCACAACCGCTGAATCTATAGGATTAATATTCCGAGCTACTATTGTTTGCAAAGCATTAATAATTTGAGCTGCAACTACCACAGAGTCTACAGTTTGATGAGGCATAGCTCCATGTCCACCTTTGCCCAAAATTGTGCAATTAAATCTTTCAGTAGCTGCCATTAAAGCACCACTGCGGACTCCTACTGTGCCGAGGGGTAGATTATTCCACAAGTGCAAACCAATGATGGCATCGACATCAGGATTTTTCAACACCCCCGCTTCAATCATTGGTTTAGCGCCTCCAGGTCCTTCTTCGGCAGGTTGGAAAATGATTTTTATGATCCCATTAAAATCTTGGCGATGGGTAGCGAGATAGTAGGCAGTACCTAGAGCGATCGCTGTATGTCCGTCATGGCCACAGGCGTGCATCACACCATTATGTATCGATCTATATGGCACATCGTTTAATTCTTGAATTGGCAGAGCATCTAAATCTGCCCTGATAGCTAATACAGGTCCTGGTTTACCACTGTCAATAGTTGCAAGGATACCTGTTTTAGCAACTCCTTTTTGATGTTCGATGCCCCACTCTTGCAATTTTTGGCAAATAAATTCCCCTGTTAAATATTCTTTGAAACCTAGCTCTGGTCTTTTATGGAGATGTCGCCGCCATTCAACTAACAAAGGTTGTAGTTCTCTAATTTCTGGACGCAGTTGAGATTGAGTAACGGAATTTGAGGTCGGAATAGTTGAAACCATATTTTTTATACTGAGTTATTAAATTTTGATTGTGGTTGGTCATTTCAGTTATCAGTTATCAGTTATCAGTTATCAGTACCGACCGCTAAAGCGTGAGGCTACGAAAATACTGAAGTTGATCTTTTTTTATCCCCTTGAAAGGGGAGGCTTTAGACCTTCTTTTTCGGTAAGGGCCAAAATTTCTCTAAATCTAAATTAGAGGCTGCTGTTGCTAATTTGTCTAGGTTGTTAATTTCTGGTAAATGTGGTATAATTCCACAGACTTGTACTTGAGTTAAGGATTGAATTAGCTCAACAGGAGTCCAGTCAGCAATTTCTTGCTCCGAGCAAGGTTTAACGCAGTTGAGGATAATGCCTCGGAGGTTAACCTTCATTTGACGAGCTAGAGCAACATTCGCTACAGTTTGAGCGATCGCGCCTAACTTTACTGGTACAACCAAAATAGTAGGTAAATGCCAATCTCTAGCTATATCTGCCACCGTAAGTTCGTGAGTTACAGGAGAACCTAGTCCCCCTAAACCCTCAACTAACACAAAATCTTTTTGTTGTCGTAATCTTGCGAAAGTTGACCATACCAAGTCTAATTGTACCAGACGACCTTCCCGTTCTGCAGCTACAGGAGGAGCAACTGGTGTTTCATACCATAAAGGGTTAATTTCGTCAAGAGATTGGTCTAGAGAAAATAATTTAGTGTAAAGTTCGCGATCGCCAATGCCAGTTTGAATAGGTTTAAATAAACCTAAATTCCTATCTTGATGGTAAGTTTGCCAATAAGCAGCAAGAGCGAGGGTTAATATCGTTTTACCAGCGTCGGTATCGGTTGCAGTAATCAAAAGTTCTTTCAAAGCATTTACCCTGGAATATCATTTCTGGATCTCTCCATTGTAATATCTTCAGGACTTCCGTACCAAGTTCTACCTGTAGTGGACTGACACACCTAATTTTGTGCGGGGTGTGTCACGTCAGTAGAGTGCATTGCAACTCACCCTTGGTATTACACCACCGCCAGTATAGAACCCATTTGGGATATATTTAAAAATGATGATTTAAAAATTATGAATCAGGAGTTATATCATGTCCGGTTGAACAGTTATAAATAAACTACTTAGGAGTCAGGAGTAAGCAATTCTGCAATTCAGGAGGGAAGAAAGAAGAAAAGAAGGAGAAAGTTTTTTGATCGCTAATTATCCGGACATGATATTATATCAAATCCGGTAGCATCGGTATAAAATCTTTTGAAGTAGGAGTCAGGAGTCAGGAGTCAGGAGGGAAAAAATTTATGAAGATTTGGTAATGGTGAAGATAAAGAATGTTTTTATACCGAATTAAACGGATTTGATATTACGCATAACCACCACATACAGAACGGCCGTTTACTGACGCATAGCTGAAGCTTTATATGTTGCGGAGCAAAACGCCCCTACAGATGGTGTATAACTTTGTATTTTGCGTAAGTTCTGTGAATCTAATTACACTAATGCTACCGAATTTGATATTAGGGGGTGTGGAGCGAGTTTTTTTCTACCTCCACAGAAATTATCAATTCTTTCCCCTCCTGGGAGGGGGAGGGGCGAGGGGTGGGTTCCCTACCCCCTACTCCCTACTCCCTTTTTTGGTGGAGATGTCTATTTAGGGTTTGCTGAATAAATATGAAAGTCTTTACAGATAAAGCTTTTGGCATTTTTAAGTCTGGAGGGGGTGCGCTTATTTGAGTTGAAAAGCCTCAAAAAGTTAGTATTAACAGCAAGATTTGGACAGAGAAATTGAGGAATAATTCTAACTCCTGCCTTCTCGCTCATTCCCCATTCCTCCTGTCTCCTGTCTCCTGTCTCCTGACTCCTACCCTTGCTCATAAGACTTTTTCAGCAAACCCTATTTATGGATCGGCACGATTTTCTAGATCCTTTACAGCATCTTCTGTACGTTCATTAGTATTCTTGGGCTTCAACCAATCAGGCCATAGTCCAACTATAAATTTTCGACTTTGCAAGCTGGCATTTTGGACAGGTTGAGGCACAAATTCAAAACTGTCACCAGCAGTTACAAAAACTATACTCACGATGACAAATAACCATATTAGATTTTTATTCATAAGCTGATATGAATTGGATTTATTTGTTTAACTTTAGTCTTCCCGCTACTCACAAAAATACTTCTAATACCAATTTCATAAAATATTGCTACATTCATGGAAGAGTGAGCAGTAGGGAGATTGCATACAACGTCCGTAAGTCTTAGACAAAGGGAAGTATAGAACCCCTAAGCGTATCTTCATAAATATTAAGTTTTTTGAGCTAGGAGACAGGAGACAGGAGACAGGAGACAGGAGATAAGAGGTAAGAGGTAAGAGGTAAGAGGGTAGATGTGGGGAGAAATAATATAAAAAATTCAACACTCCTTGCTGATGATTGTTCCTCACTCATTGATGCGCGAAAAGACTGGACTACCATAATTATATAGACCTCAAATGGGTTCTATATGAAAAAAGATCGAAAAAAATTAAATATTTACAATATCTGCGAACGATAAAATTGTAGATTTAAGACAAAAAATTATAGATTAATACATAACTACCTTTGCGTCAATTTGGTATAAAATTGATTTACTAAATAATGATTGGCAGATATATTGGATTAACCAGATTCTCCATTTTTAACAGATGAATTGAATTTACTAAAAAATCGTCATTATTACAGATTTACCTATTCTCAGAATTTGCTTGGGTTCTCAATTAATGACACGGGCACTAGGAGCATCAGTTTATGCAGTTCAACTAAAGAAATTGGTTAGTCAATTTACTTAGCATCTTTACAGATAGAGGAGCTACCCTATCAGTACTAGGGAAGCTTTTAAGATGCAGAATTTTCTTTTTTATCCCCTAGAAAGGGAAAACTTGAGACCTTTTTTTTGGTCAAAATTGGAATTTACTGAGGCAGGAATAAACTAATCTTGAGGTTATTTATCGGCAGAAAATACATCTGTTTTACATTGGCGTAGCAATATATTTGATTGACCGGTTAATGCAACTCTACTTGCCTAGACTTCTCAGCATCAAAACCAAGGTTTTACTTGGCAAAAAAATAGTTTAGCTTGGCAATTTCACCCATAAGTAACTATTAGACATCTCCTCCAAATGAGGCAGTAGGCAGCTTTGCTGTAGGCAGTAGGGAACCCACCCCTCGCCCCTCCCCCTCCCAGGAGGGGAAAGAATTGATAATTTATGTGTGAGAATTGATTTTATTTTGGATTTTTACCAGATGTCTATTATGGAATTAGTAAGGATGGTTTATTGGTCATGGTTTGGAAATATCTGTAACTCCAGATGTCACTGTTGCTAAATTAAGACAGGATACAGCCACAAAGCTGTGAAAAGTAGGAAGTTTCTACAAATCAACTTTAGCAAAGTTGGCGATCAGAGATAGAAAGCATTAATATTCGCCATTAAACTATTAAATAGAAAGAAAAAAGTTAGGTAAGCAGGAACAAAAAGATGTTATATCATGTTCCCCCTCTGGGGGAGCTACGAATTGCGGACGGGTCAGTTATAAATAAAATTTAAGGACTGACAATACCGACAGTACCAAACAAATACTGAAATTATCAATACCCCCAATACCAATATTTCCTCTTTTTCTCCTTTCTTCCCTCCTGATTCCTGACTCCTGAGGACTGACTCCTCACAACAGTTATTTATCAGTATTCAGCGGAAATAACTGACCAGTTACAAAATCGCGCGAACAATTACAAATCAAAAATGATTGACTGTCAGATGTGCGTCTTACATTCTGGAGGGGCTGTGTGCGGAAGTAATTCCGCACAGTAGGCGCCCCGTAGGAGACCTCGCCAATTAGCACTCGCTTTTAAATGCATGACTTTTAATTTCCGCGTAGCGATACTAGAAGGTAAACCTCAACAATAACTACTTGTTTACCATTACCAAAATATTAACTTATGGATATTTAGCACTCAATTCTTGCTTGCCATTTTCATATTTTTTGCATAAGTTTCTGTGTCAGTTATAATATAAACATTCTGAGCAGCAATACCCTCTTTTTCCATTAACCTCATTACTTTCAAGTGAAATTCACGGGCAGCACGGGAGTAACCAGCAGGAGGATGATATGAAACATATTTTATTATGCGAGCATTACCTTCAACGCCATTGAACATTATATAATGTTCAAGAATACCTTCCATACTTTTAAATATTTCATCAAGACCAGCCATAATCGTCTCTGCTTGATCTGCTGTAATGCCATCAATTTTTAAAGTTCCTGTTATCCCCCACTCTTCAACATCAGCTCTGTTTTGAGACCAGTTATCTACAATACCACCTACCATTCGAGAATTGGGCATTTTAATGATCGAACCCCATTCCCATGCGTACAACTTTGTTGTTCTTAAACCGATTTCTGAAACCTGGAAAAAACCAGTTAACCCTGTAACTGCTATCCAATCTCCAGGTCGATACAACCGATCAGTATAGATAATTATAGCACAACACCAATCATAGATAATGTCTTTGAACAACAGACCTAAAGCAACACCAGCACCACCAAGTAAACCAATCAGAGCTCCCGCAGATGCTCCCAAAAATACTTCTGCTCCTTTAATACATACCACAACAATTGCTGCAATCCGAAATAGTCTAGGGAAATAGGGAACCAGCAAATCATCGAGGTCTGTCTCAGTTTGAATAGTTAGATATTTTAGTAGTTGACCTAACAAAGGAGCTGAACGATAAATCACATTTGCTACCAGAGCAATAGCAGCTAAACCAATAATATCAGTTATAAGTTTGTTTAACTCAGCACTGATATACTCTATTAAAATTATATGCACTGCCCAAAATCCAGCAAGTAAAACTAACCAGCTTAAGGGTTCTTTAATGATAAAAATTAATTGATCGTCTAAGTCAGATTTAGTGTTAGAAGCCAGACCTTCAATACTTTTAATAATTACTCCAGCAATAAATCCCTGGAGTATTAGTGTTAATAGCAAAACCCCGAGTGCAAATAATAGTTTATATGCCGATAGGCCAAAAATAGAGATTTCTCCAAGACTATTCCAAATTTGTTCTAATAAGTCCATTTTTTTTACTCAACTTAGAGATTTATTATAAGAATAATGTACTTTCCTAGTCTACAGAAACTGAAGTCTAGAGTCTAGTACAATGCAAAATTTAGATTGTTCTTACAGTAGCAAAAAAACAGTCGATCAAGTATTGTTAAATAATATTTTAATATTGGCATTGCATCATCATGGAATTATCAGAGCAGGGATTGGAGAGAGGGCAAATTAAATTTAAAATAACCAGGCATTATCCTGCAAATTATAGAATACCTTAATTTTTTCTGAAAATCTCTTTTGGCTGATGCAAATCAAACTTTACCTTGTCAGACTTTTAAAAAAATCAAAAATAACTTGACTTTTTTAATTAGTTGTCTAGTTCATATATACAGAGCCTACAAAGCTATGCTATATATAGTGTTAGGACTTACGCACCTGCAAGGTATTTTCGTCCGAAGCGACCCACAGGGTTTGCGGAGCAGTCCGGAACGGAAAGCCATCTCAAATCCTAGTTTTTCGTACCTCATGCGTAAGTACTGAATGTATTATTTGAGTAATAATCGGAGAACGAATAAGTAAGTTGGTACAATAAAATCGATGTATATTTAGTTGTGTAAAAAGTTTGAAATAAGGTATTGATAAACTGTCGCCTAATTTTGACGTTTTGATTTTTTAATACTTACCTACTTAGTAGAGTTGTGTAACTCAAGAGAAAGAAAAGATATTAAGATTAAACTATTTTTCTCAAAAGTGCTGTAAGAGTTAGGAACATTTCAGATTGATCTTCCTATATTTGTCGCTCAAATATCAGATGAACTAGAGTTGATATTTTGAGACAAAATTTATAGCAATGAGCGCTGGTATATTTACAAATTGCAGGAGAGGCAAAATAGCTAAAAGTCTTATATTATTCCAACGGAGATGCTGCGCAAACGGCAATTTATTCCCCCTTCCGGAGCTGTTGCCTGTTGCCTGCGCACAGCGCTATAGATAGCACAATTCTCGGCGTTGGTGATTTGAGGTATGATATCATATCCGGATAAAAGCGCGATAGAACTCTGTTCCGCGCTCCGCGACCAAAAAACTTTTTCCTTCTACTCCTCTTTCTTCTTCTTTATTCCCTCCTGACTCCTGACTCGGTCCTTCCCCTCCCAGGAGGGGAGGGGTTAGGGGTGGGTTGACTCCTAAGTAATTAAGATGAATATGATACACTAATTCACCAACGCCCAATTCTCCTTCGGGTAATCTTGACACTCATATATTTTGATCTAGGCAGCTTAAAAAAATGTTAATACTCTCCATTTTTTTGCCAAAAATCAAGATATTATTATGTAATAAAATCTACAGAAAAAACAAAATTATGAAGATTGATAAAAAGATTCAAAATGATTTCATAAAAGACGAGAAAAAAATTCAAAAAAAAGCTAAAATAATCAAACAAAAAATCTACAAATTTTTACATAAAACATTAACTATTAATAATGCTAGTAAGCCACAAATAATCGCATTTTACACTTCACTAACCCTTGGTGGAATTAGTTTAACATTAGCTATATTAGGGTCTTTATTGTACACTCTAGAACAAAAAGAGAGATTTGATAATGCTAAACATCAAGCTCAAAGGGAAACAGCTAGAGTTGCTCTGGAGATTGACCGACGACTGTATTTTGCCCAAAAATCAGCTATTTCTGTAGCCAACGACCTCACTTCTGGTAAATTAAATGATGGGGAATTATTGGAGCGACTTAAATCAGAAATTGAGACAAATACAGAACTTTTAGATATTGGGGTTGCTTATCAACCCTTTGCTTATCAACCGGATGTAAAGTTATATGCACCATATTATATCAGGAGAGACGACAAAGTAGAACTATCTGAAACTAAAATTAACTATACTAAACCCAAATATGCTTGGTATACTAATACCCTGAACAAAGGACCAAATTGGGGAGAGCCATATTTGTGGAGTGACACTTCTCTAGTCAGCGATCCAGTAGTCGGATTTTATACTCCTTTTTATAACCCAAATACTCCAGATAAATCCCCACGAGGTATCGTATATAGCGAATATTCATTAGGGCAAATTCGACAGGTGATGGAGTCTCTAAACTTGGGTAGAACAGGTTATGGATTTATCCTTTCTCAAACTGGAACTTACCTTTACCATCCTAATGAAGAACTTTTTAAAGCTCAAGAAAATGTCTTCGATCTTACATACGAACAGAAGGATGAGAAACTCAGAGAATTAATTGTTAGAGCGCTTAAAGGTACACCAGTAGAAGCAAATTTAACTGATGACGTAACAGGTCAAAATTCTTGGTTATTTCTGCGGACAACCAATCGAAATGGATGGGTAGTAGGAATAATCTTTATTCAAGATGAAATTTTACCAGATTCTGCTGTCACAAGACGTAAACTAATCGCTCTTAGTATCGCCTACCTTTGGTTTGCTGTTTTTCTCTCAATTCTACTATTTAAAGCTTACCTGGGAGGAGTAAAACGAATTGCATTAGTATCATTTATTATTACGACATTCTTTGTAGCAAATATTGCTTTTGTTTGGAGCTTAGTGTTGAGAGCGAGAACTTATACCGCAACTCGAAATATTTTACTTAGTGATACTGGTGTAACACAATTATTAGCTCCTCAAATAGAGTTAAGCAAAGAATTAAATCAAGAACCACCCCTAATTGTTCCTACAGGAGTTTTTATTCAATCATTTGATTTTACCAGTGCAAAAGATGCTTTTGTCACAGGTTATATATGGCAAGAATACCAAGATGGTGTACATGATGATTTATCTCGTGGCATTATACTTGCTAATGCTATTGAAGATAGTGATTATGAGTTAAGAGAAGATTATCGACACAAAAAAGATGGTTTAGAAGTTATCGGTTGGTATTTTGCTTATACTCTCCGGATGGATTTTAATTTTGATTATTATCCTTTTGATGATAAAGATTTGAAAATCCGGATTTTGCATCAAGATTTCAATAATGGAAACTTAAATCGTCGAGTAATTCTTGCTCCTAACTTAAGTAGTTACAATGTAATTAACCCTCGAACCACACCAGGGATAGATCAAGAAATGGTACTCGGAGAATGGTATCTCAGGGATAGTTTTTTCGAGTATGCATTTAAGACATACAATACTAATTTTGGTCTGATAGATTCTGTACCAAAAACTAATTTTCCTGAACTTCAATATACTTTTATTTTGCAAAGGTCTTTCTTAGGTCTGTTTATTTCTAAACTAGGACCAATGATTGTAGTTTTGACTTTGTTATTTGCAGTACTACTGGTTTGTGACAAAGAACAAACTATGGAAGTTTTGGGAGCTTCTGCGGGTTTTGTATTTATTGTTATCTTAGACCAGGTAACAGTCAGACAACAAATTATTACTAAAGGAATTGTTTATTTGGAGTTCTTTTACTTTGTTGTTTATTTATACATTTTCTTAGTGACTTTGAACTTTATTCTCTGGAGTTTGAAGCCAAATCTTCCGATTTTTAAGTATAAAAATAACTTTATCTTTAAGGCACTTTATTGGCCGAGTATGATGAAGATTTTACTGCTAATCACTATTTTGGTATTTATTTAAAGAAGGAATTTACGATAACTAATTAGGGTTTGCTGAATAAGTTTTTTGGTATGAGGTAGGAGTCAGGAGTCAGGAGTCAGGAGTCAGGAGTCAGGAGGAATGGGGAATTTAGAGGAGTTAGTCGGATATTTTATTCCTTGATTTTTCTGCAATTATTCTGCCTTTTATCCTAACTTTTTGGTCGCTCAAGCTGAAAAAGTTGCAGTTTTTTTCGATCTTTAAAGGCTAAAACCTTTATCTGTAAATGCTTTTAGATTTAATCAGCAATCCCTGGAACACCTCTAAATTAGACTTGTCGCTTCATAACTTAAAACAATCCCAAAAACCCTGTTATGTAAGGATTGTAGCTATTGGATAGCAAAAATGCTTGGAATTATTTCTCTGTCTAGGTTAGAGTGATTTTTCCCTTTATTTAGCGACAACTCTATTCTTTTTCATACCTATGTCTATTGTGTCAGCTCAATTAGATTAACTACCACTGATTTTATTCCTTTCTTTTTCAGAGAAAAGTTTATCGATCAACTTAACACCAACAGCAGATTCTCCATCAAAAACAGAACCAGTAGTCAGTTTTTCAACACGCTCTCGTATTTTCCCTTGTAACAATCCGGGTAAAGGTACATATCCCACTTCTGAAATTACCGCTTTATTCGCAACATCTATTTGGTAATCAATAAAAGCTTTGACAGGGGGTATTGTTTCTAGGGAATTCTTATTCACATATAGAAATAATGGACGAGATAGGAGGCTATAAGTACCGTTAGCGATAGTTTCACTGCTTGCCTCCACACATTGATCCTTACCATTATCAATAGCAATTAGTTTCACAAAATCTTGATTTTTTTCGTAGTAGGTAAAGCCTATGAAACCCAAACTACCCCAGTCAGATTCGATACCCTGAATAATCAGATCATCATCTTCACTGGCCTGATAGTCTTTGCGACTTCTACCTTCTTCCCCAGTAACAGCATCAGTAAAGTAATCATAACTACCAGAGTCAGCATCGGGGGCAAAAAGACTTAGAGGTTCTTCCGGAAATTCATCACGAATTTGCTTCCAGTTTGTTATTTTATTCTTATCATCATTATTAGGTTGCCAAATTTTTGTTAACTCTTCTAGGGTCAGGCAGTCTGCCCAATCATTGTTGCGATTAACGATTATAGAAAGACCATCGAAAGCAATGGGAATTTCAACAAATTCTATTTCGTTTGCCCGACAGAGGTCAATCTCAGACTTTTTAATGGGACGGGAAGCATTTGCTATATCTGTGTCCCCAATACAAAACTTTTTTAGTCCGTTTCCAGAACCAGATATTCCTACAATTACTTGATTTTCCGGATTATCATTCATAAATTTTTGAGCCATTGTGTCAGATAGGGGAAAAATTGTACTTGAGCCATCAACTAGAACATATTCTCTTTCCTCAGTATCTTCTTCCTTTACTTGTGGAGATATTTCGGTAGTGGAAGTTATTGTTTCATTATTGCCGCAAGCACTTACAATCAGAAGTAGAGCTATTGCAAAAAAACGGAGAGATTGGTTTTTCAATTGTATTACTAAATTCATAAATTTTAGAGTAAGATTTTACTGATAACCTTGATAATTTTACCACTTACCAATATTCAATCTTGAGATAAACTCTCTATTCAGCTAATATTTTTAGTTTGATTTTGTGGGAAAATTATTATCTTTTTCTTTATGGGTTTAATACCCCACCCTCTACAGGGTGTCTACAATTGGTTGGGGATAGTCAATGACCTGCCACTTCATGTCTACAAACCCCATCCACTTTTTTCTTCTTCCTTCTTCAAAATAATTATCCAATTACTAAGGCTGACAAAACTATACTGTGTAAACTTGTTTAAATCTACTTAATCTACCTCTAAAAATTTATACTCTAGTCCGAAATAATATTTATACCTTAACCATTTGAATAACTGTCACATTTCAAATATTTTTCTGTGCAAAGCTAAACCATCATCAAGAGGTATCCATCATTGGAGGAAGTAGAAGAATGAAAACTTCTGTAAATTTTGCTAGCTTTACTGTTGGACTAGCTTTAATATTACTTTTGACATTTGGTATTTTACAATGGCTACATATTTCGGTTGGTAGTTTTTTAGATTGGGTAATTGGGGGTGCTTGTTTTTGGTGGTTATTGTTAATTGTTACTGTTCCCTGGAATATACATTTTGAAGCTAAAGAGGTATTAGCTGAAGCTGCTGAGTCAAAGCAAAAAGGTATAACAGTTGATGCTCAACAAGTTGATTATGTTGCTAAGTTAGCGCGTTTTTCTTTGTGGATAGCTTTGGCTTTACATTTTCTTTCTACAGTTGGGCTTTATACTTTAGCTATTACTGGTATTAGTGTATTTGGTTATGTGAGTTCTGGCGCAGCTTTATTGTTAACTGTTTTACGTCCTGCTATACGTTTATATCAATATTTAGTGGTACGATTATCGATGATTCGTCGAGAATTATTGCATCCTCGTGCAGATATTATTGAACTTAGAAATCGCTTTGTAAATATCGAAAAAACTGTTGAATATCTAGGAACACAACTAAGTATTGAAAATCCAGAATCTTTTAGATCGAAACAACAGCAACACTCCGAAATAACAAGAAAAGAATTCAGTCGTTTAGCAGTGACAATAGAAGATTTAAGAAATACAAACCAAGCAGAACATCATCAGTTAGCTAGAGATTTTGAAAAAGCAATATCGAGACTTTCAACAGACGGGAAATTTCTTAATCATGTGCAGGAAATAATTCGGTTTATCAAAGAAGCTTAATGAGATATTTATTTTCAATCTTTTCCGAACCCGATATTCAATAATTAACAATTAACAATTAATAATTACCTCTCCTGAAAACGAATAGGATTGGCAAACAGGATTTTTTTGATTTATTTCTTCTTCAAAGAAGAGGCTTTATATAGCAAGGAAAGAGTTGGTTAGGACAGAGATTGATGATGAACCTGAGACAGAAATTACCACTGTTCCCTGTTCCCTGTTCCCTGTTCCCTGCTATAGTAGTCGAAGGAAAGGGCGCGGACATATCAAAAGCTTACAACTCAGACAACACAATATTTTTCCTTCTTTCCTAGATAACTAAAGCCTTCTTCCTTCTGCTTTAAACCTTAATTATTCAGTAAATTATGGAGTTTTTTATCATCTTCTCAAACTATTAAACTTTATCAATAAAGCCAAATAATCGTAACACTTCTATCTGAGAAACAGGGATTAAGCAAAAAAAAATCTTAATCTATTACAGGAAAAAGGTTTACCACAAAAAAACTAAGTCTAGCTAACTTAATATATACCTAAATCTGTCCTGATTAAGACCAACTGATTTTGACTTTAATCTATATTTAACTTGTCATTAGACTTCAGATAAGCTGAAGCTATGAACTACCCCGCCGTGTAGACGGACGGGGTTTCTAAGTCCCCGTCAACAAAGTCCGCACTTTGAGATTTTGAGCGCTTCATTTGCCCCAGTTGCCTCATCGAGCCTGTATGTTTACGGGTCGAAT
>NZ_JAAHGB010000034.1:0-71858 GCF_010672695.1 Okeania sp. SIO1H4 | reverse complement strand
TAAAGGCTGGGGGCAAATGGCAGGTCAACAAAAAGTTATGGTCAAGACAGATAAGGGAGAAGAATACTTTACTGCTAAAGATATTATACTTGCCCCTGGCTCTATTCCATTTGTTCCTCCTGGAATAGAATTGGATGGTAAAACAGTTTTTACCAGTGATGATGCTTTGAAACTAGATTGGTTGCCACCCTGGGTAGCAATTATCGGTAGTGGTTATATTGGACTGGAGTTTTCTGACATCTATACTGCTCTTGGATCTGAAATTACTATGATTGAGGCATTAGACCAATTAATGCCTACTTTTGATTCAGATATAGCAAAAATTGCACAAAGAGTTCTAATTCAATCCAGAGATATTGAAACTAAGGTTGGTAAGTTAGCTATGAAGGTAATTCCTGGATCTCCGGTAATTATTGAACTAGCTGATGCTAAAACTAAGGAAGTAGAAGAGGTTCTGGAAGTAGATGCTTGTTTAGTTGCTACAGGTCGCATTCCCTATACAAAAAATTTGGGACTAGATTATGTTGGTGTAGAGACTGACCGTCGGGGTTTTATCCCAGTAAATGACAAAATGGCTGTTTTGTCAAGTGGTGAACCAGTACCTAATTTATGGGCGATCGGTGATGCTACTGGAAAAATGATGTTAGCTCATACAGCTTCAGCTCAAGGTATAACAGTGGTAGAAAATATTTGTGGTCGTCATCGGGATGTAGATTATCTTAGTATTCCGGCGGCTGCTTTTACTCATCCAGAAATTAGCTATGTTGGTATGACTGAAACAGCAGCTAAGGATTTAGGTAAAGATCAAGGATTTGAAGTAGGCAGTGTAAAAACTTATTTTAAGGGTAATTCAAAAGCAATTGCTGAAGGAGAAACAGATGGTATTGCTAAAGTCATTTATCGTCAAGATACAGGAGAATTATTAGGAGTACATATTATTGGCCTTCATGCATCCGATTTAATTCAAGAAGCAGCAAATGCTATGGCTCAAAAGCAATCTGTTAATCAGTTATCTTTTAATGTACATACTCATCCTACTTTGTCAGAGGTTTTGGATGAGGCATTTAAACGAGCAACTGTTAGTTAGATCAGGGAACAGGGAACAGGAAATAGTGGTGCGACCCCGCGTCGGTGTCAGACCCAAGGGAATGCTGAATCCTGTGAGGGAATGGGCACTCCTGTGAGGGAACAGTAGGAAAAATATTTCCCTTGAGGGAACAGTAGAAAAAATATTTCCCTGTCTTACGGTTGATCATCAGCATAAATCCTAACCAACTCGTTCTTTGCTATGGTTATTAATTTCAAGAAAATTGTTATATTTAGTCTCCATAACTGATATAGCAATTTAGTATTCAGTCATCATTTTTTGGTTTCTCAGAATTTAATTTTGCTTTGAAAATTACTAACTGTAACTTCAGCAAATTAAGAAGTGCTATACTACCGAATCTTGAAAATCTGAAGACTACAAAAAGAATCATTATTAAAGATAGGGTAGTCCTAAAGATGTAAGGATATCGGTTAGTATATTTCTTGAATTTTCAGGAATTAAGCTTCAAAAATTATCTTTTATTTTGCGGGTTTAATACCCCACCGTCAACGAAGGGTTAATTTATTGTCACGCTTAGAAAAATTGTATCCTTTGAAATCTCGTACATTTTGCTAGAATTAGTTAAGGACTCGTGTAAAAATAACCCGAACAGTTTTTTTTTGATGGAAGCTATATTTCACGATTTATCCTAGATAAAATTTGTACAACTTATTTTTACATGGCTCCTAACCAAAAATATAGAGTTGTAAGTATTCTATGATGACAAAGAATTAGCCCTACACCGTCAACGGGGGTGCTTAAAATTGTTTGAGGTGATCAGACAGGAAGTGGCAAGTCGTTGACTATCCCCATGCAATTAGACCTTTTGCCTTCTGCCTTCTGCCTTATTCAATACTTATTTAACACTACCAAAAATAGGAAATTATCAAGAAAAAAAAATGCAAATTCGTCGCCGACCGCCAACTTCAGCAGTAGAAATGGGTAGTTTACGCTATGAAGTTGCTTTGCCAAATTCAAAACCTCAAAATATTCTGGAAGAAATTGTTTGGTATAAAGAAAAAGAGGTAGATTATCTGCGGGATAAACAACCATTAATTGAGTTAAAAAAGAAAATTAACTTAATGTCTGCTCCTCTGGATTTTTTGGCTATCTTATCAACAGGAAAAACTCAACCTGCTGTAATTGCTGAAGTTAAAAAAGCCTCTCCTAGTAAAGGGATAATTAGAGAAGATTTTGAACCAGTTACTATAGCTAAAGCGTATCAACAAAATGGTGCAACTTGTATTTCAGTTTTGACAGACAAAAAATTCTTTCAAGGTGGCTTTGAAATTTTGTCAAATATTAGGAAAAATGTTGACTTACCACTACTGTGTAAAGATTTTCTGATTTATCCATATCAAATATATCTTGCTCGTTTATATGGAGCTGATGCTGTACTACTAATTGCGGCAATTTTATCAGACCAAGATTTAAAGTATTTTATCAAGATAGTTAATGCTTTAGGAATGACTGCTTTAGTTGAGGTTCATAGTTTAACAGAGTTAGACCGGGTATTGACAATAGAAGGAGTTAAGTTGGTCGGTATAAATAACCGCAATTTAGCAGATTTTTCAGTAGATTTACAAACTACGTGTAAATTAATGGAAGCTAGGAAGAAGGAGTTAGAAAAACTTGGAATTTTAGTAGTAAGTGAATCAGGAATACATGGATATCAAGATGTAAACGTTGTTAAAAATGCTGGTGTGGATGCTGTTTTAATAGGTGAGTCTCTGATGAAAAAAGCAGACCCAGGTGCAGCATTGCTACAGTTATTTACCTAATAATTAAGGGGTAAAGTTTTCCTTTACTGTACAAAAGTTTGTCGGTCTACAAGGAGAGAAAAGAAAAAAAATATTTTAGTCAATTCTATAATCTTAAGGAGAAGTTATTGTTCATTATTAATTGTTAATTGTTGAAAGAGTCTAGCAGTCGAAGCAAAAGTTAGGACATATCAAAAACTTAAAACTTAGACAACACAAAATTTTTATTCTTCCTTCTTTTTTTTCTTCCTTCTGCTATAACAGGTTAACTCAAACTTTTAAAAATATAGGCTTTTAGATTTAGATTAGATATTGACAATTTTTCAGATAAAAACTGTAGACGATAGAATTATCAAAAAAATTACTGAATAATTAAATTTTCAACCCTCTCCTTGAAACTCGAAAGGAGAAAAAATATTTTATTCAGTGCTCTTGTTTTAAAAAGGGTTTCCTAACGGAATCCTCCACAAACAGCAATTCAGCAGTCAGCATTTTCCAAAAGGAATGCTCCGCAAACAGCAAGTGATTTATATAGCTGTACTAAATAGGTTTTAAACAAATGTTAGTGATCGAAATACTGATGGTTACTTCTCTTGATATGTAGCTAATGTTCATATTCTATCTAGTGCAGAATGGCAGAAATAACTAACCAGTTACAAAATCCTAAAAGCCTTACCAATCAATACTTTTGACTTTTGAATTTTGACTTCCACGTAGCAGCACTAGGATAGCTATAGTGATTTATGTTCATATTAATTATCTTTTCACTTATGGGTTTAATATCCTAGCTTTACCCACGGTGTCTACAATTATTTGGGGTTTTAATTCCCATAACTTTTTTTTGTTCCTTCTTCAAGAATAATTACTAATGCAGTAGTTCTCTGATTTCTATTTGTTGTTCAAGTTCCCACATAGCATAATCAATCAATCTGTAAACCGTTAGAAATAAAACTATGGAAGCAATACCAGTTCCCTCCCGTATTCATTATGAATTGCTACTTCAGTTATTAGAAAAAAAGACAATTTTAGCAGTAGACTATAATACAAAGCAGCACGAAAAAGCACGGGAACTTATTGTAACTGTGAGAAAAGCTTTAGCACTACAAAAACAATTTGAAGAAAGTTGCAAGCAAGCAAATTTACCAATTGAATATCAATGGTCTCTCAATGAAACAGAAAAATAAATATTAAGTGCATTAGGGCAAGCTAAAAAAAAGGTATTTATGAACTTGATAATATTCAAAAATTAATATCTAAGACTTTTGAAAATCCAAAGGTAGAATTGGCAATTAATAACTTCACTAAATAAGACCTAGAATAAAACTAACAATAGATAATTAATTAACAATCATTCATTAATTATTTCTCTGCTGATTAAATCTCAAAGCACTGCTAAATAAAGGTTTTAGCCTTTTTGGGGCCTTTAAAAAGTGCCTGGTTTCCAGTCTAAAACGCTCAAAAAGGAGCGTATTTTAGGCGCATAGTTGGGTAGAAAAATCATTCTTACAATTGTTACTCCTACCTCCTCGCTCATTCCCATTCCTCCCCTCCTGGGAGGGGGAGGGGCGAGGGGTGGGTTTTCTCCTGTCTCCTACCCCTACTAAAAGACTTTTTCAGCAAACCCTAATTAGAAGAAGTAATTATCAATTATTGATTTAGTCTACCTAACTAATAAATACCATTCTTAGGGGTCTCACAATTGATAGATTTGTTCAATGTAAAGTTTTTGGGAATGATTAGGAGCAGTTAATACAGTTAGTATTTCGGCAATAATTTGTGAAACCATTCAAAACCATTACTCTAACAACAAAAACTTTGTGGTTAGTTATAACTTCTAACTTTTACCAGATAAATAGTTGCTTCAAGCATTGAATTATCCGTTAATATCTTAAATGTAAATTCTATAGAAAGAAAAATCAAAAATTTCCTCAAAAAAAAATAATTAAAATTAAATAACTCCCAAAATAACAAAAAGATTCCAACTTTGGAATCTTAAAGAAAAAATAAGTTTTTTCAATGAAATGCTTCTCAATCAATAAACATATAAACTAACTCAAGTAACACAAAACAAAGGAATAGAAAGAATGAATGACAAACTAATGTTAATGATTCCCGGACCTACTCCAGTACCAGAAACAGCCTTACTAGCTATGGCTAAACATCCAATAGGCCATAGAAGTGGTGACTTTTCCAAAATTATGGCCGAGGTGACAGAAAACCTCAAATGGCTACATCAAACCAAAAATGATGTGCTAATTTTAGCATCTAGTGGAACTGGGGCCATGGAAGCAGGTATCATTAACTTTCTCAGTCCAGGCGATCGCGTATTATGTGGATGTAATGGTAAATTTGGCGATCGCTGGGCAGAAGTAGCTACGGCCTATGGTCTCCAAGTAGAAAAAATCACAGCAGAATGGGGCCAACCTCTGGACTCAGAAAAATTTCGTGAACAACTAGAAGCAGATAAAGAGAAAACAATCAAGGCGGTTATTATTACCCATAGTGAAACTTCTACAGGTGTTCTCAATGACCTAGAAACTATTAATAGTTATGTTAAAGCTCATGGCGAAGCATTAATTATAGTAGATGCCGTCACCAGCATTGGGGCAGTCAATATACCAATAGATGAGTTGGGTCTTGATGTTGTTGCTTCAGGTTCTCAGAAAGGTTATATGATACCCCCTGGTTTAGCTTTTGTAGCAGTAGGTGCTAAAGCTTGGACTGCATATGAAACGGCCAAATTACCACGTTACTATCTTGACTTGGGTAAGTATCGTAAAGATGCAGCTAAAAATACTACACCTTTTACTCCACCAGTAAATTTATTCTTTGCCTTGCAAGCTACACTTAGGATGATGCAAGCTGAAGGATTAGAAAATATATTTGCTCGGCATCAACGTTTAATGAGTACGACTCGTGCAGCAGTCAAAGCTTTAGGGTTGCCCCTCTTTGGGCCAGATGCAGTAGCTAGTCCTGCTATTACGGCAGTTGCTCCTCCACCAGAAGTAGACGCAGAAAAAATACGGACTATTGTAAATAAGCGTTTTGATATTGCTTTAGCTGGTGGACAAAACCACTTGAAAGGGAAAATTTTCCGTATTGGACATTTGGGTTTTGTCAGCGAACGGGATATTCTCACCGCTATCTCTGCATTAGAAGTTGCTTTGCGAGAGTTGGGATATGAAGCTTTTACTCCAGGAGCAGGTGTAGCTACTGCTTCTAGAGTTTTAGCTGAGTCATAATTTAACATCTAAAATGTTGCAATAGTAGGGGCGGGTTCTACGTTAAATTAATGAGTCTTAACCAATTTAGATGAACCCGCCTCCACCCCATTTACGAAGTCATAATTCAGAAGTCAGAAGTCAGAAGTCAGAAGTTATTTTTGTAACGGGGATGTGAGCAACTCTCCAAAAATTTTTTGCCTTAAAAGGTGGGGTGACACGACCCAATTATTTTGATAATCTAACGCTAGCTACATATTGAAGAACCGTTATTTTCAAGGTTTAATAATAGAATAGATTTTAAGTTTGATTTTAAATTGAGTTCTGAACTAGAGTTAAATTGATTATTTCTAGTAATTATTCTGTAAGTATTCTGTAATTATTCAGCTATTAGTTGTCAGCTTAGGGCAATAAGACTCCCTCCTGAAGGAAGTATTTAAATGAATATAGACTTTCAGGTTAAAAGAACCTGCTTTTGTAAGATTTAATTATGACTGGATTATGGCTTAATAAGAACCCTTAATATAGGGTTTAAATCAAGCTCAAAAAATAGCTGATAGCTAATAGCTGATGGCTGTTTGCGCAGCATGACCTAGGAAATACTTAGATTATTCTGGCATTTAGTTGAAATCATAAGTGGTTTCTAGCCAATCAAATATTTTATCTAATTGCTCTAGAGTAACTAAACCATATTGCCATAAAATCATTGGAAAAGCACTGAAGTCTGGTTTACGATCTACTAATGTTGAACTAATACTAGCTCTTTCTGCAACTGCTATAGAAGCTGAAGAAATAGATAAATCATCTTTCAAGAAATGAATAAAGCGAGCATAATTATTTGGTGTCATTTTTCTTTACCTCCTATTTTTCAGACACCATTCTCTTTGTAACTCTTGTTGACAATAGAATATATAGAGTCACATATTTAAGAGAATTATCATGTCAATAAAATTAATATTTTTTTTGGATATTATCGATAGTTATTTACTATCATCAAGCAATAAGTTTTCTTGGATATTGCTAGGATATGCCAGTTTTTTATCTGTTTACTAAACTCTGCATTTTTTCAGAAACTTGAGAGTGAAACTAAACTAGATATAGTACTCCTGGACTATACTAAGTTTTGAGAATAGCTTGGTTTGAATCTACATAAGTTGCCTATGCTATTCCGCAAAAGCTAGCTATTAATTTCTAGAAAAATTTAGTGAAATTATCGTTACTCAAAATGTATATACATTCAGGTTGAAAAAAAATTCACTATCTGTCTCAACATTACAGAAGACTTTCTATTGAATTCTCTCTCTAGTCAAAAGATATAAACAGCGCAGACAGAGGTTCTAAGTAGGTAGTTGCCTTTTTTCAAACTATTACTACTTACAAGGCTAAACTTGGCCAAGTCAAATTTTGGCAAAATAACTACGACAAAATAACTACTTTGGTTTGAATATTTGTATGTATTTTAATTCACAATACGAACCATCTCTATATGCATAAATGCGCAAAAATATACAACTAGATTTTCACTCTTAGCACAAAATATCATTATCCTCACACCAATCAACAGAATTAAATTAAGCAAAGCAAAAATAGACTCTTAGTAAGACAAGTTTTTCTATATCTTCTATACCTTCTTGGTAAAAGTAATACTCATCAAAACTTCAGCACTATCGATATTGTCAAAATATTTCTCTTACAGCTTGCGAAACTTAATTTATCTTTATTTATTTCCGATGAATAGAATAGCAGTATTACAAACCATCAAAAGCTTAAGAATACATATTCTGCACTTTAGGTGAACAATACTTTGAATCCATCTAAATAATGTCTAGCTTACCAATATAGCAAATTAAAACTTTAGTGTAAATATATAGTAAGTAAAATAATAAAAAGTTTTATTAGGTTTTGTCAAAATAATTCAGAGTTTTGCGATATTTTAGCTTGTTGTACAAAAACTATAGGTCTGGGGAATAGCAAAAAATAAATCATCCAATTTTTGGATTCAATTTGTTTGTTTTGTACCAGAAGGAAAAGGAAAAAACTTTGATTATTGATATTCCGTTATTTTTACTCCGAAGTACTATGTAGACAGCTATTTCATAATTCAAATAAAGGAATGGCAACTGCTATAATTTTTGTTGACATACTACCTTCTTCTCAATTCAACCTAAAACCTAAAACCTACCACCTTCTTCAATGAATGATAATTTCCTCTAATCTCAGTTCTGTCAAATACCTAAATTTTTGTAATCATTATCCGGTCTCCTACTTTCAAACCTAATTCCTTTGCACGTCTTCCCCGAAGTTCAATTACTTGATCGACTAACACATCAGGTCCATAAGTAGGGCAAGGGTCAGCTAAACAAGGAGGGACATTATCAGCGATCGCCTTAACTATGCCAGAATTTATGAATATAATATCAAGAGATATTTGGCAATTTTTCATCCAAAAGCTAACTTTCCGAGGCGGGTTAAAAGAGAATAACATTCCTCGGTCATCAGCAAGTTTAGTCCTGTACATTAAACCTATTGCTTTCTCTTGAGGGGTTTTCGCCACCTCTAAATTAATTATCTGATTAGATATATGAGCTTTTGCCGTAATTGGTAAAATTTGGCCTTGTGGAGATATCTGAGAATCTGATATATTTTGAGCTTGTGCTGGAGTATGAAAAACTTGAACAAATATTATTTGTAGCAAACAGCAAAGCAACAGAAATAAGATGATTCCAGACTTAAGTAAACCAATTTTACGACCCATAATTAATTATTTCTCAGATATTCTATGTATGTTTTATTCTTGAAGAAACAAGAAGGAAAAAGGAAAAAGTAGATGGGGACTCAAACCCCAAAAAGCTTGTAAACACCCCAAGTGACGGCGGGGTATTAAACCCAAAAGAAAAAGATAAATAATAATTTTATAGTAATTTTTTTGAGATTTCACTTATTTTGACATTCTTGTCGTTAGATCAAAGATTATAATGGAAAATTCTTGCTTCTGTGATTCTAGGGTTAGGCGAAAAATCAAACAAGTTATATTATGTCCGGATAATTAGTGATAAAAAAACTTTCTCTTTCTTCTTCTTTCTTTCCTCCTGACTCCTAACTCCTGAGTCGTTTATTTATAACTGTTCAACCGGACATGATATTAAGTTATGCTCCACGACGATTAAATATCTGTTTATAGTTACTTTTGCAGCAGCTATATCACGATTTATTTGATTTCCACAACTACTGCAATTATGTTTTCTATTCCTGCGGAATATTGCGTAAACAGAAAGTTTTTTCTGATTAATATGCCCAAATTTAATATCAAGTCTCATTAATTAGCCATAATAAAAATGTTCTTCTTTTGATAGAGAATATTTTTTCGGTGCGGAATGCGGAGCAAACAAATTTCCCCTACTCCCTACTCCCTACTCCCTAAATTTTTCCGAAGTGGTTATTCAAACAGACATGATATAAGACATTCTTGAGAAATATAATTTTTATCAACTTTAGCAAAATACTTACCTCAATTCCTGCAAATATCAGCCAATATTTCATTGATAAATTGACCTATACCAGAATCCTTTGATTGTTTTCTAACAAGACCTTGCTTACCAAGAATTAAAGACTCTAAGTTTCCCTCAAAACATATCCAATACCACGGACTGTCTGAATTAATCTCTTCTCGCCTTCTCGTTCAATTTTCAGGCGCAAATATCTAATATATACCTCAATTACATTAGACTCACCCAAAAAATCATAACCCCAAACATTTTCCAAAATCTGTTCGCGACTCAATACTTCGCGAGGATGCTCCATTAAAAACCTTAATAACTCAAATTCCTTCATAGTCAACTCAATACTACGACCATGACATAAGACCCGTCGAGTAGCCAACTCTAAAATTAAACTCCCAAATCTCAATTGGTCCTTTTCTGCTATAGTAGGTTGTAAATAAAAACGGACTAATTTTAAGAATTCATCACTGCGATAAGGTTTGAGAAAATAGTCATCAGCTCCAGACTCCAGACAAGCAACTCGGTCGTCAATTTGGTCGCGACCCATCAACAATAATATGGGCATATTATTACCCATTTTTCTCAGATGACTGCACAATGATAGTCCAGATTCACCAGCTAACATTCGGTCAATTACAATCAGAGCAGGTTTAATTTCTATTGCCCTGTGAAGACCCGCGGTAGAATTAGTAGCTACAATTGGATGATAGCCTGACTCTTCTAGATCCAAACTCACATATTGGGCGAGAATTTCATCAGTCTCTATTAGTAAGACTGAACGATCTCGATCTATAGTTAAGGTAGTCATAGCAATATGATTTTAATTGTGAGATATTGGAGACTTTTGTTTTAGGTATGGAGGGAATAGGGAATAGGTATGGAGGGAAGAAACGAATATATATGAATAAAATAACTGCTATATTTTATGCTTTAAACGAACACCTCAATTCTCACATCTGATTCGGTGATTGCTATATTTCTGTACAAAATTTATGATACTAACACCCTCTCATATAATCCCGGCATATTGAAGTTAATCTAGTGCAGGATGGCGGAAATAACTGACCAGTTACAAAATCGCGCGAACAATTACAAATCAAAAATGATTGACTTTTAAATGCATGACTTTTAACTTCCGGGTAGCGGCACTAGCAGTGAAAATTTTGAAAAATAACCACCAGAATAATTTAAGGTAATTCAACAGAAGTTGGCTTGGCAATGTGCGGTAGTCCCCATCCCAATTTCTCGCGCAGAACATGGAAAAACTCTGGTGGCTTAAGTCGAATGAAACGTGCTTTATAATGTGATTGTTTCACTCGTACTCGGTCCTCTGGCAAGACATAACATCCTCCATTACCATCTACAATCATCATCATACGATTTGGACTAGCAGGAAAAACAGTTACTGGTTCAGTATCAGCAAAAACCAAAGCACGGGATGCTAGAGAATGGGGACAAATAGGCGATAGCTCCAAAACCGGAACTCCCGGAGTCACAACAGGGCCACCTGCCGATAAAGAATAAGCAGTAGAACCAGTCGGAGTAGAAATAATAATACCGTCTGCCGCAATATCTATAGGAGCGTGCCGACCAATTTGGATCTCAAAATGGCACATACAGGTCATAGGTTCCCGATGTAAAACCATTTCATTTAAACAAAGGGCTTCCCATAATAACTCATTATCTCGGAACAGACGTACTTCTAGCATTGTCCTTTCTTCTACTTCATAGTCTCCTGCTAATACCTGTTCAATAGCTGGATATAACTGATTGACAAAAGTCTCAGTCAAGAAACCCATGTGACCTGTATTGACGGTCAATAGTGGAATATGGCAAGGTGCTACTTGACGAAATGCAGATAAGACTGTACCATCCCCTCCTAGGACTACAGCAAAAGTCATGTCTTTGGTAAAGCCAGAGGGAACTAATTGGTCTATAGAAGTATGACATAAAGGATGTTCTAGGCTGGGATAACCTAAGATTCCTCCCGATCCATTATTGATGTGAATATCATAGCCATAAGCTGTAAGCTTGTCTTTTAACTCATTAGTTATGCGACAAGCTATTGGTTTGGCATCGTTATAAATGATTCCTATTTTTGACACTCGAAAAAATCTAGTTCAGGGTGGTTAGAAACTTTAGAAAAAGAAAGGTTTATTCTTGGAAGTTGATTTTCCTAATTTTGCTTGCTCGTACTCTATTTCCTTCAACTTTTTCATAATCCGACTATAGTATTCTTGCAAATAAGATTCTAGTGTGGTTATTTCTTCAGGATTAATGCCAAATACAGGATAAACATCATCCATTGAAGCTGTTAAAGGTTGACTGTTGGCTAATACTTCTGCAAAAGCTAGTCTATCCGAGACATTCCAACCCCATTGAAATGACCTAGTAAGCTGACGAAATATACGCAATAAGTTAATATTGGTACGGGTTACTTTTGCTTTTTCTCCAGACAGTCTTTCACACATCCGAATAATTTCACTAGCATCCCAAGCACGGGGACCTACTACCGGAAAGCTTTGATTTTCTGTTTCGGGAACTGAAATACTACGGACAGCAAACTTAGCAATATCTTGAGTATCCATATATGCAATCGCTGTTCCTTGACCGGGAACCCAAACTGCTTGCTTATCTAAAATTGGCACTGCATACTGGCCAATTAATCCCTGTAAAAAACCACAAGGTTTTAAGATCGTGTATTTTAAGCCAGATTCAGCAATAAAAAGTTCTGTACATCGCTTAATTTCTAGGAGAGGGACTTGGGGATATTTCTCTGCATTTAAAAAGGAGAAAAATATAAAACGTTCTACACCTTTAGCCACTAGAGCTTGAATCAGTGATACTTTTCCTTCCCAGTCTACCTGTTTAATACTCAGAGAGTCTGTTGGTCTCGCAGTTGCAGCATCAATCACTGCATCAACTCCTTCCAAAGCTGGTAGTAGAGTTTTAGGCTTACAGAGATTTCCTCCTATTAGTTCAGCCCCCCACTCTTTTAAAAAAGATGCTCTACTGTAGCTTCTGATTAAGCAGCGTACTTCATAACCTTCGTTTAGGGCACAACGCACTATTTGTCTACCAAGAGTACCAGTAGCCCCTACGATTAATAGTTTCATAAACAGTTTATTGATTATATTAAAGATTCTTTATCACTTTATCAAAATTATCTCATTTTTTTACAAAACTTAATATTTTGAGTTAAATATGTTTTAGCTTATATTTTTATTAATCTATTTAAGATACCATAAGATCCATAGAAAGTAAATACCACCATAGGCATTCCCCACTAGAAAAAATTAATGAGGAAATGCTCCTATAGCAAAATGTCAGTCAGTTAAGCGATCGTACTACTTTAAAGACCGGGAAATTTGATTATTCGCCTCCTTGTAATTTAAGTAATAGGAAACCTCCTGCTAAACCAATCAGAATCACAGAAAAAGACAAAATAGCTGCATTGAAAATCTCACCACTCATATTCTTAAAATACTCCTATGTAATTTGTGATATATATTTTAAGACATTTTGACTTCTCCCCAGACTAAAGTCATAAGTATTCTTCAGCGGAATAAATATGAAAATATCAGCAACAGAAATAGAAAATACAAATCCTCGTTTAGGATTGACAATTGGAGATCCTGGGGGCATAGGACCAGAAATAATTCTTAAGGCTTTAGCAGACCCTACTGTTACAGAAAATTGTGACTTGACAATTATAGGCAGTCATCGCATTTTGCAACAAACCTATCAAAAACTATCTCAACTCTCGAAAAAAACTCAATCGCAACAATTACTTGTCAAATGGGAAAATTTAAAAATTTTAGATGTAGAGTTTAATGGAAAATTAGAAAATATATTTCCCGGCAAAGGTAATGCTGTGAGTGGGGAAGCTAGCTTTTGTTTCATGGAAACAGCCATTGCTCAGACTTTAGCTGGAAAATTTCAAGGTATTGTTACTGCTCCTATTTCCAAAACTTGCTGGCAGATGGCTGGTCATAAATACCCTGGTCAAACTGAACTTTTAGCAGAAAAAGCAGGAGTAAAAAAATTTGGGATGCTATTTTTTGCGCGATCGCCCCACAGTAATTTTGTACTCCGCTCTCTTTTAGCTACCACACATATACCATTATGTCAAGTCCCAAAAGCTTTAACGCCAGAGTTGCTGAGTTGGAAATTAGAGTTACTAATAGAAAGTTTACAAAAAGATTTTGGGATTTCTCGGCCAAAAATTGCTGTTGCTGGTTTAAACCCTCACAGTGGAGAAAATGGACAATTAGGAACAGAAGAGCAAGATTGGCTCATCCCTTGGTTGGACAAACAATGCGATCGCCGACCGGACATAGAGTTAGATGGGCCAGTGCCACCGGATACTATGTGGGTCAAACCAGGTCAAGCTTGGCTAGGTTTACCAGCTAAAACTTATGATGCTTATTTGGCGCTATATCATGACCAAGGCTTAATTCCAGTTAAACTAATGGCTTTTGATTTAGCAGTGAATACTACCATTGGTTTACCATTTGTTCGTACCTCTCCTGACCATGGTACAGCTTTTGATATTGCGGGTCAGGGTATTGCTGATGCGACGAGCATGAAAGCAGCAATAAAGTTAGCTAAAGAATTGATATTACAAAGAACTTATTCATAGCAAAAGTAGCCAAATTAATAGAATTGTTTCTGCAATAGTTGACTTAGTGAATCTACAATCTAAAATATACAAATAGGAGGTATAAGAAAGCTGACAAATTTGATTGTCAAGCAAATATACCTACTAATACCATTTTAGTTAGCTCTCAGGGGTGAGAAGAAAAGATTCTTACTTCAAAATAAGTCTATTAAGGCATGAGTTAATAAACAATAAAAGTAAGCATTCAGTTATTAGCATTTCCTACGGAATGCTCCGCAAACAGTAATCAGCTTTTAAACTTATGCAAGTAATAACTGAGGTTAGGTTATAGCCAATTTCATTAATGAATTTTAATTCTCATTGGTGGATAATTCCTTTCTAGTTATGATCATGAGTTAATAACAAATACCTGATAGCTGATAGCTGATGGCTGACTGCTGAATGCTTACCAATAAAATGGTAAAAAAATCAAAATTTATTTGAGAAACCTTTGAAAACTATATCCTTTGCTATCCAGGGAAAAATGGATTATGAAACTTTAGGAAAAGCAGGAGGAATTAGCACAACTCCTGGCACACCCCAATGGGCACTTGCTATTAAGTTAAAACTACAATCTGTTCTGAAAAAAGATGTAGTTGTTAATGGGGAACAATTAAAGGCATGGCGTGAATTAATGAAACAGCCAGCTGCTTATCAACAATTGCTTGATGAGCAAGGAAAACCATTTAATAGCTATGAAGAATTATGTCGTGCTCAACCACCTTATGGATTAGGTTGTGAAGCTAAAGAAATTGAAGAATTAATTAGCAGGTTAGAATCAACTGGAATAAAAACAGTTGAGACACCGGAAGACCCGGTCAAAGATTTAGGAAATCCATCAAATTATTTTCATAAATTCTCTAAACTTGTGGAAGCTTGCCCGGATAATCAAGCTTTAAATGCACCGAAAATAGGAGAGATTTTGGATTATGCTCATAGCACTGCTCAATTATGGAGAAAACGATGGGAACATTTAGGATGGTTAGAACAATCAAAAAGTAGTGGGAGAGGTTTTTATCAAATTACTGAATCAGGAAAAAATGCGGTTAAAAATTGGTTAGAGCAACAGCCAGAAGGTAAGTTGAATCAAGAACTTTGGGTAGTAGTTCCTAAAAATCCTAAAAAGGCTGCAGAAAAATTGATTAAGTCGTTTAAAGATGAGGATTTAAGAGAAATTTACAAATTAATTGGAGAGTCTTTTGGTCAAGAATTAACTATATTTCATTCAGATTCAGGTATGGAAAAAAATTAGTATTTAGTTATTAGCAGATTACCTAATCTATCAATGTCAGGGTTAACAGCATAAATTAAGAGTTTAATTTTTTTATCCTTCAATGTAATTTAATGCTGAAAAAATAAAAGGTTGTTTTTGAGGAGATTATTAATGTTAAAAGTAGTCCTGAACTGTATGGAATAAGTAAATTATTGAATCAATGAAAATAGGAGTTTTTCTTATGAGTAAATGTTCCTTATAAAATAGCTATAGGGATTACTTTTAACGGGGGTATTTTGAGTGAAATAAATTGTGTCATACTTGAATCAAAATTTAACTTATCCGAAAATTAATAAATAAGTAATAAACAGCCTCTACTCCAATTAAAAATTTAGGTATATTGGTAGTTTAAATTTTGTAGAGATACTCTATTCTAAGTTGTTATTTAAGTTATCAGTTAGCCCCCTGCTCCCTCTACTAATTTTTCTTCTTCTTTCTTTCCTCCTGACTCCTGACTCCTAAATAATTAAGATTAATATCATACACTAATTCACCAACGCCATAAATTTTATAAGAGGAACTAATGACAGAGCTTTCCACTGAACAATTGCTTTATTTGCTTTACACATTTGCTTATTCAACAGAAGGAACTGTTACTAGAAGTACAGTTAGGAATCATTTATCTAAAAAACGCCGCCCCAATGCAAAACAGGTTTGTGAGAGTTTATGTGAGCTGAAGTTATTGGAGTCTCCTAAACGAGGGAGAATTAAAGTTACTGAGATGGGAATGAAAGCTCTAGTTCTTAATCTTCAAACAACGGAGTATAAATTTAGGTCTAACAAAGGACCTAAAATTTTAAATGCTCTGATGGCTTGTTTAAAATTAACAGCAAAATATAATCAGATAAATTATCAAAATGAGGATATGGATTTTGAGACTTTTGTAGATAAGTTTAAAAAGCTTTACCTTGAAGAAAGGAGGCGTCAAGAATTGGAAGGTGTTGTGGCTATTCGTAGTAAAGAAATTTGCCAAAAGTTTAGGCAAAATAATCATATTTCTGAATTGCTACTAGAAAAATATTTTGAGCAATTGAAATCTGATGGTTTAGTATTTGCGGTACAAGAAAACAATAAAGAATTAATTCAATGGGTGAACTAAATTATGCCGGAAGATGCAGGAAAAAAAAGATATATTAGAAAGTTTTTACAGCAAATTCAACCAGGAGAAGGTTATGTGGAAAATATTTGGGTTGAACGTGATGTAAGATTACCAGGAAAAGAGGGTGAAGATGATACTACAACTACAGCTGAAAGTTTATCTGGTAACTCTTCAATATCAAATATAACGGAATTGCTTCGAGACGATCTTAAACATACTTTTGATGATAGATCTTTTACATTTAGATTTGTGGCGGCATTTCTTGGTAGTGGTAAAACTTCCCTATTAACTTATTTGCATGAATTAACAACAACTCAGTCAAATTATGAAAAACATTCTGTAGTAATTCAGTTTCCACTTTCTCATTTACGGACAGTTGGTAGTAGTCATAATTTTAGCATTAAACTTTACTGTTATATTTTAGGAGATACTTTTTGGCAATTAATACATAATCAAAATTTATTGCCAGATGTAAAAGAAGTTGCTAAAAACATTCTCGAAGAATTTGATGCAGGGTCATTATTAAATACAGGAACTAGAGAAGAGATAAAATTAAATCCTTTTAGGTCAAAATTTAGTAAATTTTTCGCAACAAGTGAAGTAAATTTTGTTGAATTATTTTTTGATGTGATATCTCAAGTCACAAAAGTAGACCCCAGATTTACTTTTGTCTATCTAACAGATGAATTAGATTCATTAGAAAAATTTCAACAAGAAATAGAAGAAACTAGAGTAATTTTTAGAGCATTAATCAAGCAAGCTGCTCAGAAATTTAGAAGAAGTATTCCTCTGCTAATTTATTTGGTAGGTACATCAGATAATGTCAGTTCTTTAATTGAAGGAGACTCTGTATTAAAAAGTTTAGTCAAAAAGTCAACGATTAATCTTAGTTTAGGTTCTGATAAAGAATTTATGATGATTAAACAAGAGATAGATGAAAGAATTAAAGGAGCATATAAAGGATATAAAAATTTTAATAATGCTTGGCAAGAAATTCAGAATATACCTTTGAGACCAGCTAAAAATTTTAGAGAATTTTGTCAATATTATTCAGGAAAAGTTCTAGAAATACATGAAAGGTATTTTGCCGAAGCAGAAGAGCAGAAATTTGAAGGTGATGCTTGTGAATTAGTCAAAGCAGAATGTCAAAAAAGGTGGGGAAAATATTTACAACAGAGAGTATACACATTATCAACAGTGGAAACTACAAAAGTAATTCAAGGCAAAAAAACAGGACAAAAGCATGCCTTAGATTGTTATGTAGAATTGCTTGATAATAATAGAGTAATAGCTAGAACTTTTGGTGAAGCTAAAAATTATAAATTGATTATTGAACACTTGGATGATTTTAGTCGATGGTTAGATGATTTAGGATTTAATCCATACCCTTCAGAAAATACTCCTCCGGACTTAGCTTTTATGATTGCTCCTTCATGTCCAGAACGTCTTAAAAGAAAGCTAGAGTTACAAAATATTGAATTTATTCAAGTAGATAAGGTTATTGATAAAAAATCAAGTAAATTACCAAATTCAACAAGTTCAACTATAGAGAAAATTATTGAAACAAAATCAACTTCATCCTCACATTCGACAAGCTCAACTGCTGTTAATATCAATACAGCGAACGAAGCAAAATTAATAATTGCTTTTAAAAGAACAAGTGTTAAGAACAAAACTATTCAAAAGCTGCTAAATAATAGAAAAAGTAATCCTTACAAAGACTTAAATCATCTGGTATCGGATCTTAAGTTTAGCGATAATGTAAAAGCTAAACTTCAAATTAAACTCGATAATGAAGAAATTAGTTTTTCTGATTGAAGTAACAAAAGTCAAAGAGATACTTGCCATGGAATAAATCATTTATATCTCTCCACCCTTCCACTACTAAAAATTTTCTAGGCAACTCTATAAATTATCCGAAAAAATTAAAAATATTGAGATTTTGCTAGTGTGACAATGACCAAAGTCAAAGAGATACTTGCCATGGAATAAATCATTTCCCTCTCTCCACCCTTCCACCACTGAAAATTTTCTAGGCAACTCTAGAAGTTATCCAAAAAATTCAACAATATTGAGATTTTACTGATGTGGGAATGACAAAAGTCAAAGAGATATTTCCCATAGAGTAAATCATTTATATCTCTCCACCCTTCCACTACTAAAAATTTTCTAGGCAACTCTAGAAGTTATCCAAAAAATTCAACAATATTGAGATTTTACTGATGTGGGAATGAGAAAAATCCAAGAGATACTTGTGATGGAGTAAATCATTTATATCTCCACCCTTCCACCACTGAAAATTTTCTAGGCAACTCTAGAAGTTATCCGAAAAATTCAACAATATATATATGGAATAAATCATTTATATCTCTCCACCCTTCCACCACTGAAAATTTTCTAGGCAACTCTAGAAGTTATCCAAAAAATTCAACAATATTGAGATTTTACTGATGTGGGAATGAGAAAAATCCAAGAGATATTTCCCATAGAGTAAATCATTTATATCTCTCCACCCTTCCACTACTAAAAATTTTCTAGGCAACTCTAGAAGTTATCCAAAAAATTCAACAATATTGAGATTTTACTGATGTGGGAATGACCAAAGTCAAAGAGATACTTGCCATGGAATAAATCATTTCCCTCTCTCCACCCTTCCACCACTGAAAATTTTCTAGGCAACTCTATAAATTATCCGAAAAAATCAACAATATATATATGGAATAAATCATTTATATCTCTCCACCCTTCCACCACTAAAAATTTTCTAGGCAACTCTATAAATTATCCGAAAAAATTAAAAATATTGAGATTTTGCTAGTGTGACAATGACCAAAGTCAAAGAGATACTTGCCATGGAGTAAATCATTTATATCTCTCCACCCTTCCACCACTGAAAATGTTCTAGGCAACTCTAGAACTTATCCGAAAAATTCAACAATATTGAGATTTTCCTGATGTGACAATGACAAAAGTCAAAGAGATATTTCCCATAGAGTAAATCATTTATATCTCTCCACCCTTGCACCACTGAAAATTTTCTAGACAACTCTAGAAATTATCCAAAAAATTCAACAATATTGAGATTTTACTGATGTGGGAATGAGAAAAATCCAAGAAATACTTGTGATGGAGTAAATCATTTATATCTCTACCCTTCCACTACTGAAAATTTTCTAGGCAATTCTAGAACTTATCCAAAAAAATCAACAATATTGAGATTTTTCTGGTTTGGCAATGACCAAAGCAAAAGAGATATTTCCCATAGAGTAAATCATTTATATCTCTCCACCCTTCCACCACTAAAAATGTTCTAGGCACCTCTATAACTTATCCAAAAAATTCAACAATATTGACCAAAGTCAAAGAGATACTTGCCATAGAGTAAATCATTTATATCCCTCCATCCTTGCACCACTGAAAATGTTCTAGGCAACTCTAGAACTTATCCGAAAAATTCAACAATATTGAGATTTTCCTGATGTGACAATGACAAAAGTCAAAGAGATATTTCCCATAGAGTAAATCATTTATATCTCTCCACCCTTGCACCACTGAAAATTTTCTAGACAACTCTAGAAATTATCCAAAAAATTCAACAATATTGAGATTTTCCTGATGTGACAATGACAAAAGTTAGACGTTCTTTACTTGATAAAAATCCAATCAACTTCTAAGATTAAATCAACCATTCACAAATCAAAAATATGAAATATTCAAAAGAACCTCTAACATATCCCATCACCCACAAAACAGACATAGTAGAAAATTATCATGGTGTAGAAGTGGCCGACCCCTATCGATGGTTAGAAGACCCTAATTCAGAAGAAACTCAAGAGTGGGTAAAATCTCAGAATGAAATTACCTTTAATTATCTCGCAGAAATTTCCGAAGGAGAAAACATCAAAAAACGACTGACTAAAATCTGGGATTATGAAAAATATAGCGTTCCTTTCAAACAAGGCGATCGCTACTTTTATTACAAAAATGATGGTTTACAAAATCAAAGTATTTTATACACTTTGCCTACTCTTGATGCCGAACCAAAAGTTTTGATAGACCCTAATAAATTATCAGAAGATGGAACAGTCGCTCTTTCAGGAATTGCTATTAGTAAAGATGGCAAATTAATCGCTTATGGTATTTCTAAGTCTGGTTCAGACTGGCAAGAATGGCGGATTAAAAATATTGAGACAGGAGAAGATTTACCAGATGTTTTGCAATGGATAAAATTTAATGTACCAGCTTGGAAAAATGATAATCAAGGTTTGTTTTATAGTCGCTACGAACAACCACAAGCAGGAGAATTAGAAGAAACTAATTATTTACAAAAAATTTACTACCATAGTTTAGGTACTCCTCAAAGTGATGATGTACTAATTTATGAAAAACCAGAGCGAAAAGAATGGAGTTTTAATTGCTATGTCACGGAAGATAGTAAATATTTAGTTATTACAGTTTGGCAAAGTACAGACCGCAAAAATTTGGTTTTTTATCAAGATTTAACTATAGAAGATGCGCCGATAGTAGAACTAATTAGTGAGTTTGAAGCCGAATATCGTCTAATTGATAATGATGATAATATCTTTTGGTTTGTCACAGATTTTGATGCTCCGAAAAGACGAGTTATTGCCATTGATATTAATAATTCTCCATCTCCTTCTTTAGTCACAGGAGAAAATAAGGATAAATGGCAAGAAATTATTCCTGAAACAACAGATACATTGAGAGGGGTAGGCACACTTAATAATCAGTTTGTTGCTTTCTATTTAAAAGATGCTCATACTCAGGTAAAAATATTTAATCTTGATGGTTCCCCAGTCAGAAATGTAGACTTACCCGGAATTGGTTCTGTGGGTGGTTTTTATGGTAAACGTCATGACACAACCACATTTTATAGTTATGTTAGTTTCACAACTCCATCAACTATTTATCAGTACGATATGGTAAGTGGTGAAAGTAAAATTTATCGTCAACCAACTGTAGATTTTAATCCTGATGAATTTGAAACCAAGCAAATTTTTTATAGTAGTAAGGATGGTACAAGAATTCCCATGTTTATTACTCACAAAAAAGGTGTAAAGCTAGATGGTAATAATCCGACTATTCTTTATGGATATGGGGGATTTAGTATTTCTCTAACTCCCAACTTTTCTATTAGTAGATTAGTTTGGTTAGAGATGGGTGGCGTGTATGCAGTTGCCAATATTCGTGGTGGTGGAGAATATGGTGAAGAGTGGCATAAAGCAGGGATAAAACAACAGAAACAAAATGTATTTGATGACTTTATTAGTGCTGCTGAATGGTTGATTGAAAATAAGTGGACTTCATCGAAAAAATTAGCTATTACTGGTGCAAGTAATGGTGGTTTATTGGTAGGTGCTTGTATGACTCAAAGACCAGAATTATTTGGTGCAGCTTTACCTGCAGTGGGAGTAATGGATATGTTACGTTTCCCTAAATTTACTATTGGTTGGGCGTGGGTAGATGATTATGGTTCTCCAGATAATCCAGAAGAATTTAAAGCTTTATATGCTTATTCTCCCCTACATAATTTAAAGCCAGAAATATCTTATCCGGCAACTTTAGTTACTACTGCTGACCATGATGACCGAGTTGTTCCAGCTCATAGTTTTAAGTTTATTTCTGCTTTACAAGCAGCTCATGTTGGAGATAATCCAGTATTAATTAGAATTGAAACTAAAGCAGGTCATGGAGCAGGAAAACCTACTACGAAAATTATTGAAGAAATTACAGACGAATTTGCTTTTTTGCTCAGAAACTTTGAGATAGAATTGCCAGAAAATTTTAGTAATTAATTACAGCAGTTTTGGAGTTGATGAGGTCAAAATTTTAGGACTTTAGGGAGTAGGGAGTAGGGAAAAAAAGATTAATTTTAAAACTGTACCTCACGCTTCCTAAAAAGTGCTGTAAGTTGTGAGTTAATCACAACTCCAATAATGATTTGATAAATTATTCTCCGGTATAACCAACTAAAAATCCAGCAAATATTCCTCCCCAAAAATCTTCAACAGAAACAACCTGTTGAACATTACTTTTTCGAGAAATTCAACAATATACCAAAGAAGGATAATTAACGATTAGATTAGCCAGCTATAAACTACCTTAAGTTATGATTATTATTGGAAGTTAAAAATTTAGAAAAATGACAATTACAGTTAATGACTTACAGAATATGCTACAGCCTGAGCTAGATGAACTTTACAAAAATAGCCATGCAGGTATTATTCCTGATGGTGAAAGTAAAGGCACAGTAATATTTGCTCCTGGTACTTCTTTTTCTCAGAATGTTTCCTCAATTATTAAATTTCTAGCTTGGCAAGGTAAAATATTTTATCGAGAAAAAGGTTATTTACTCAATAAAATAACTCCTCTAAATTTAGAATTTGTTAAAGCAGAAGTTTATTTAGGCAAAAGTTGGCTTGATCAGGAAGAGTCTATCATTCTTGACTATTCTCAAACATCTTTTATTGCTCAAAAAATTAGGGATGAAATTAGAGAAGTTGCGCCAAATATTTATCTAGGAAATGCTTACTGGGAAAAATATCGAGTTCTTAACTTTGTTCTAGAGTTTTAGTACAAAGCCAAATAAATTCCAAATCAATCCCTAGTATTTAATTTTTTTTCAGTAACTCAACCCATTAATATTTTTTTTTGCAATATCTACTAACTACTAATACCCTAATCCTAACTTTGAGATTTTGTCTGACGCAACTCTTGTTGTAAATCCTTCATAAATTCCAGAAAAAAATCTTTAAATACACAAACTCTTTCTGAAGTTCCAGTGCTAAAAGTAAAGTTTATATCCTGGGTTTCAATAGCAGCTTTTCCAATTTGAAACATGAAAACTGTTTTTCCTGGAATTGTAGGAGATGATAATAACCCATCAAAATTTGATTCCTTCACAGCTATTCGTGGTGCTTGAGGAGTCAAAGGATTAGATGTAAAAATTTCTTCTACTGATTTATCTAGGTTATTTTTTAACGTTCTTAATCCACCTGTTGTTGCTTGCACAACCTCCCCAATATTATGTCCGACATCTAAAATATGAACATCATTGGGAAGATTTTTTGCACAGTAATTCATCAGTTGATTCTGTGCTTTTCTACCAGCTATATATTTCCACGGCAAGATAGCTTCGCCTAAACTTTGTACTGTATTTTTGGCAGTTTTAGTAATAGGTAGAGGAATTTCTTGATCAAAAAATCTTTGATTAACTATTTGCACCATTTCATAAGCAAGAACTTCATCTTCTGTATCTTTATTTAAAAGTTCAGCAATTCTTTTGACATCTGCTTCACTATAACTTGTTGCCACTTTTTCCTCAAGATATGCTCTTCTTTGTTGATAGGTAGGATTAGAAATTGACTCGAAAGGACAAAACCATAAGTCACGCTCTTGATCGTGAAATTTAGTAGCTCTAAAATAAATTTTTGCCCACCAAGGTAAGGAAGTAGTATCGTATGTATGTAAACGGTCTACATCTCCCGAAGTTTCAATTTTCTTTATTTGCTCTGAATCAGAAACTATAATGATGTCTAGTAAAAATGGAATTTTTACTCGAAATGGATTAAAGCTGATAATATCTAACATTTTTTCTGTTTCCTAAATATAGGTTTTATTGCTTTTCTAATAGCTAGTGTCGCTACGCGGAAGTTAAAAGTTAAAGAGTACATCTCAATTTTGAATAAAGCCAAAAATTTATCGCTTTTAGGGAACAGGGAACAGGGAATAGGGAACAGGGAATAAGAAAAAAGTATTTTTGCAAATATTGAGATACACCCAAGTCAAATATTAAGTAATAAGTAAGCGTCAAGAATTTTTTCTAGGCATTAAGCAAAAATATCTTATTCGGTGAAACCCTACTTCCTACTCCTTGCTCTCTATTCTCAAGAATATGTAGCAAGACTTTTAAGAAATAGTAAACTGTTGTGCATTTAAAACATCTAGAAAGTTGTGTGTTTAACTAAAATGATAACCCTTATAGCTTCTGACTTCTAACTTCGTTATTACCGAATAATTAAGGTTTAAAGCCTCTCCTTTAAAGGAGAAATAAGAAAAAAATTTCCTTTGAGTCAATCCTCTTCTTTTCAAGGAGAGGTAATTGTTAATTATTAATTATTAATTATTAATTATTGAAACCCCACCTTTCGCCAAGGTGCAAAAGCATTTTCCACACTAAATAAAGCCAGACTTAAACTCGGATAATGCCGACGCAAAACAGTCAACATACTGTTATTATCAATCCAATCTAAACCAAATTGGGTATAAATTTCAGCTCGATAATCTTCAGTAAAGAAACGATCGCTTTTCAACCTTCGAGACGCCATAAGAATAAACACACGAAAAGCAGTATCACTAAAACCAAATCCCGTGGGAGGATTTTCCGCAAACATACCCACCATTAAATCTACACTATCAATATTATTCTGATAAACTTCTCGTAATTCTTTCACCCATTTTTCATTATCAGTAATCTCTTCAAAAGATTTTACTCGTCCACGACCAATTAATTCTCTAAAATCATTATAACGAGGAACACCCCGCTCCCGGTCTCGCAAAATATCTACAGCAGCTAAATCAAAAACTTCACCATTATCTCTTACAAGTTGCTGGAGAAAACTCGGATAATTATATAGAGTAATCGCTCCTGGATAACTAATACCAAATGAGTAAAATAAATCCGACATTTCTAAATTTTCTAAAAGATTTCTAGTACGATTACCAGCAACTTCAAATAAATTATTCTTTTGTAATAAATTCCCGTTTTTAACCGAATAAAATTCAAATTCATCTGGCATTAATGGGTGCATTCGATACACAGAGACAAATTCTTCAGTTAAATAGTAGGGAGCTGTATGATGGTCAGTAGAAGAACCAATAATACCACTCAGCAGTTCGCTATCTCCCACACGGCCAAAAATCTTCTTGAAATGTTGACCCAATAAACCCCACCAGTTAGCATCCATTGCTATTTGCAAAGCAGGAAGTCCTAGAATTCCCGGAGTCCATTCCACAGTATGAATTTTTGCTAGTAAAGCAGCATTAATCAAACGAGCATGGTCAAATAGGTCTTCATCTGTCCATGCAGGATACTTTTGTTTAAGATGGTCGCAAATTGTGTTGTGTTCTTTGACAAATATAGTGTGGAGCATACTCAGTCCAATCCACCAATTATCGTCAAAGCCTACTAGATCGATACCATTTTCAGAATTAATAGGTAATAAACCATCATCCTCAATTAACATTTTGCCGTCTACATGGGAGCGTAATTTATCTATTGTTTCGCGATCGCTACCATAAATTTGAGAAGCATCCCACCAATGAGTAACTTTATTAATATAAGTAGGAGGACCTTGGGTATTATCATCGCTACGAGTTGTATCTGATAAAGTTTTTTTAATTTCCAAAGGTCGATATTCTTCAGGCCAAGGATCGCCTTCTTCCAGGGGAATTTGAAACTTATTATCCTGTTGGTTATCTCCATGGGAAAACCAGTCATGGGTTTGAAATTGAATCCAAGCAGCAGCTAATAGATTTAGGGTAGTCGCTGGTACAAATTCCTCTCGCGTCAATAACTTTCGACTAATAATACGAGGGTTAGGATTAAGTAAATTCTCTTCATTAGGATAAACATTCTTAAGTGGAAAATTACGCCCAAAGCGGGTACCCGCCATACCCATTTTGGGGTCTTCCAAGTCATTAAAACTACCATCAGCAGTACGCACAACTAAATGGCGATCGTCAGGTAGAGGTAAAGGTAACTCGGTATCATCTTGAGTAGGTAATTGTGCCGTATTATGAAGGTTTTCTTCTCTTAATTTGTTCCGAAATCCAAGTAATTTTAACAATGCAATGGGAGTAGGAAATTTATACCAAGGCCACTTCATAAAGTTCTCCTTTTATAACAGTTATATTTTGAGGACTTGAGTCTAGAGTAAGCGTCAAGGGTGGGTTAAAATTATATTTTAACTCCTTTACAATATAACTATTAAGTACAGTAATTGCCTAGTGTTATTTTTTGATTAACTTATGTGAAGATTCCCGAGCTAAATGTGACTTTAACTTCATTTAGCATTGTATGATAAATTAATTGATTTGTGTTTAATATATCCCTCTTAGAGTTAATTTTTATTAAGATTAAAATTTAGTAGTGGTGCATTGTAATTATTTCGGTAACAGTATAGTTTGCATCTCAGCCACCATTCATCATTACTATACATAACATACATAACTAAAAGGAGTAGGTAGTGGTGTATTTTCAACAATTAATAATTAATAATTACCTCTTCTTATAAAAAAGAGGATTGGCTAAGAGCTGATTTATAAAGTAAATATTAAGAGGCTGAATTTCTTACAGGAAAAAGGTTTTACCGATTGTCGGCCAGTAAAGTAGAAATTTATGAGACCTAGATAGCATAAGAGTTTTCCTGCGGAATGCTGCGCAAACAGCTCAGTTAATAAATCAGCTCTAAAAGGATTTTTTTTCTTCTCTTGGTCGATTGGATATGGCAAGGAAACCTCACCATCCCACCTTTCGGGAAGCTGCGCTAACGACCACTTTTTTCTCCATGAATGGAGAGGCTTTATACCTTAATTTTTCGGTAATTATTTTGGTAACAGTATAGTTTGCATTTCAGCGAGATCCACAATTACTATTCAGGACTAAAAGGAGCAAAATTGTATATTTATAGTGTGGAAGTTTTTGTCTGAAATAATTTGGCATCAAATCTTCAAATTTAAGTCAAATCAAATCTAATTAGAACTGACTGAATAAAATTAAAAGGATTATACATGAAGCGTAAGCATTTCCTTCGGAATGCTGCGCAAACAGCAGTTAGCAGTCAGCTATCAGCTATTACTTACCAGTTATTAACTTATTATCTGAGAAGGAGAATTCAAAATTATGTTTATGCAGCATTCTACAGGAAAGAAAAAGGTCACTAGCTAACCTTAGTAAGTCCTGTATTTTCATGCATCTGTTTGCACAACATGACAAACGAAAATGCTGAATACTAATAGCTGAATGTTTACAATTAAACTTTTATGCTATCAAAATTTATCAACTTTTAGAGAATAAAAAGGATGGGAAAACTCTTACCTATTTCCATATGTGGCGTTCCCTACTTTCACCAGACATCAGAAAACTTTTTCAGCTCACCCTAATTAAAACTATTTTATTTAACTTGATGTGGGTTATTACTACTAAAAACTTAGATATTTAATCTAATAATAATTTTAGGGTGCAAGAAACTGACACACCCTACAACTAACACCACTTCTATATGAAATTTTACTTAATAAAAAATGAAAATCGTCAGCACAATTAAGGTCTGATTCAACAATTAATAATTAATAATTATTAATTATTACCTCTCCTTGAAAAGAAGAGGATTGACTCATAATGAAAATTTTTTCTTGTTTCTCCTTTAAAGGAGAGGCTTTAAACCTTAATTATTCGGTAATAATTATCAAGGGTATTCTTACAAAGAAATGGTATTATTAATTAAACTCCACAAATACCCCTTTCTAAGTTCCATTGGTTGTCAACTGATACTGATACTTCTGAACCAGGTTTGACATTACCTCCTGATATATCGATAAGAACTACATCTGCTGCTCCCAAGTAACCACCTCGGTAAATTGGTTGACCTTGCCCATTTACAGTATCGTAGGTTAATTCCGAGACTACAGGGGGTAAATCTGGAGAACGATCAAACCGGACTTGAGTAAACAATCCATCTAGATAGGTTGCTGTATAAGGATTGCCACCAGCATCCAATCCATCACAGTATAAGACCATTGCTGCCTGGGCGAAAGGTACTGGTAGAAAAATTGTGCCGACAAACAGAAAAACAAATGTTATTACTAATGTAGCTACTAATTTAGATATTTGTTGTGGGAATTTATGCCACACACTGCTGAAAAACTTAGTCATAAGATTGTTCATGTTTTTTCCTCGTTGAAGGATTCAATAAATACTGAATATTATAACAATAGCAAAAAATCACTCTTCGTCAACAAAATAATCTATCTAAATTTATAGTTTTATAGTTAGTTAATTAAGCCCAAATTTTTTTTGGGAAAAAGCTGGTTTTATTGTAAATAATATTCAATGTCTATTGTTTTTATCTAAGATCACTTTTAAAAAAGAATGCTCAAAATAAGGTATATATTAATTCAGATATGCTTATACCAATTTCCTCAAGTAAAACTACATATAACTTGACATCTTGGTTTTTAAGCTTGATAGATTACTTTTACCGAAAAATTGTGGTTGAAAGCCTCCTCTTTTAAGAGGGTAAAAGCGGTTGATATTCGGAGCTTCCCGTTAGGGTGGGATGGCTCCGAAACCTGCGCCATATCCAATCGACCAAGAGAAGAAAAATTTTCATGATTAGTTAATCCTATCCGTTTTAAAGGAGAGGTAATTCTAAATTATTAATTCTAAATTATTAATTCTTGAAAACCGTTGTTTAAGTATATGAAATTGGGTGCATCTCATAGCAAGCAAAAATACTTTTTTCCTATATATTCCCTGTTCCCTGTCCCCTGTTCCCTGTTCCCTAAAAGCGATAATTTTTTTGCTTTATTCAAAATTGAGATGCACCCATGAAATTGGTATTAAAAATAGCTAATTAAATTTATTCTTAGATAATTATATCTATCGTTTTATATCTTTTTCAATATTTATTCCTTATTCCTTCTTGTTTCTTTCTTCTTCCTTACTTCTACCATTTATATAATGTCCGCACTTTATAGTTGGTGTAAACCTAAGCGTAAATATCTAGTGAATATCTAGAATAAATTGAAGTTTTTTTTCAGACTTTTAAGCTTTCCTCCCTCTTCCTTATTCCTGTTCCCATTTATGGTATTCCCTACTTGCGCGATCTACCATTCAATCCATAAAATAACTAAAAGATTTATATGTTGCTTTTATTCCTCAAAGGTAGTCATTTACTTCAAGGAAAATTTATACTAAAATTTTTCCAGAAGAATTTTATGATGACAAATTTTTGTCCAGAATTTGTTAACAAAAAACTCTTGATTATCCAACCTATTATGTAGGAGTTAAACAATGTCCTCACAACCTTTGACCATTATCAATGACAACTATCAAGCAGTGAAAAATGATGGACAAGATGTGATTGCCGGATTGACAAAAAGTCCCAAGAATTTGCCCCCCAAATATTTTTATGACGATCGCGGTTCAGAACTATTTGAAGATATTTGTCAGTTACCTGAATATTATCCGACTCGTACAGAAGCTTCTATTCTAGAGGAATATGCAGATGAAATTGCTCAACTAACTGGATGTTGTGAATTAGTAGAATTAGGCAGTGGTAGTTCGACCAAAACTCGCTTGTTGTTGGATGCTTATCAAAAAATAGGTGGTTCTTTTAGATATGTACCTACTGATGTAAGTGGGGGAATACTCAAAACTAGCGTACTAGAGCTACAAGAAAAATATCCAAATTTCTCCATTGAGGGATTTATTGGCACTTATGATGAAACTTTAGTTCATCTAAAGTCACACCCTACACAAACCTCTTTTGAAAGAACTTCCCTAAACAGAACAATTTGTTTTCTGGGAAGTTCTGCTGGCAATTTTCCACCACAAGAATTTGACTGTTTTTTGAACAAAGTTGTTAATGCTTTAAAACCAGGAAATTATTTTTTACTTGGTATTGATTTACAAAAACCCAAAGAAATTTTAGAACCAGCTTATAACGATAGTAAAGAAGTTACGGCTGCTTTTAATTTGAATATTTTATCCCATTTAAATTGGCGTTTCCAAGGCAATTTTGACCTCGATTTATTTACTCATAAAGCTATTTATAATCAAGAAAAATCGCAAATAGAAATGCGTCTTTATTGTCAAGAAAATGTCACATTCTCTTTGGAAATTCTAGATTTAAAGGTTGATTTTGAGAAAGGGGAAAGTATTCTGACTGAAGTTTCTCGCAAGTTTGATTTAGCAGCTATTAAAGTAGAGCTGGAAAAAAAAGGACTTAAAGTTAAAAAAGTTTGGACAGACCCTAAACAGTGGTTTGGATTAATTCTTTGTCAAGCTTAATTTGAAGGAAGAAGGAAGAAGGAAGAAGGAAGAAAAAAAATATGGTAAACATTTCCTATGGAATGTTGCCCAAAGAGAGGTCATGTCTCAGCAATTAGTGGGAAAAAACTGTAGGGTTTTGGTTTCCAAATTCCTACGGTAAAATATTAAAACCTATAGCGTTTTCAAATGAAGTGTAAATCTAGATTGAGGTTTTTTATCATAAAAATAATCCTGTCTTGAGTGCCTACTAATCCTTGTGGAAAGCTACTACTTAATGTTGTTTTCCTTTACTTTCTTTATTACTTATTCACAAAAAAACTGAATCCTAAATCTTAAACACCTTGCAAAAGTAAACAATTAAAATTATTTTCCCGTTAATAACACTATGAACCAGATAAAATCTACTACTCCACCAAAACTTGATAATAGTAATACTAACAATAAACTACGCCAAGATATCCTTGATTACTTTAATAATGCTTGGCAACTTGAAGATATTTTGATGAACAGTCTAGTCGGTGAAGAAACATTTTATTCCAATCCCGACCCTTTGAGAAATCCTTTAATTTTTTATCTCGGACATTCAGCGGTTTTCTACATCAATAAATTAATTCGTGTGGAATTATTAGAAAAACGCCTCAACCCTAACTACGAAATATTATTTGAGCTAGGAGTAGATCCAGAAATACCAGAAGAGTTAGACCAAGCGATCGCCCATATCAACTGGCCTAAACTTGAAGATGTTTGGCAGTATCGAGAAAAAGTCTATCAAATCATTTTGGACCTAATTGAGAAAACCCCTCTAAATCTCCCTATCCATCAAAATCATCCTCTGTGGGCATTGATGATGGGTATCGAACATCAACGCATTCATATCGAAACTTCATCCATGTTGTTTCGGCAACTACCTGTAGAAAAAGTAAAACGTCCTAGTAATTGGGAATATGCTCCTACAAATGCTAGGCCAATTAATAATGAAATGGTTGAAGTTTCTGGTGGGGTAGTAAAAATAGGTAAACCAGAAGATAATCCTACTTTTGGTTGGGATATAGAATATGGCGATCGCCAAGTAGAAGTCTCGTCTTTTGTTGCTAGTAAATATTTAATTACCAATGCAGATTTTCTAGAATTTGTCAAGGCTGGTGGTTACGAAAATCAAGATTATTGGACTCAAGAAAGTTGGCATTGGAAAACTGAAAATAACATCAAACATCCTAAATTTTGGATAGCTGAAAATGGTGGTTATAAATATCGAGCTATGTTTGATGAAATAGATTTACCCTTAGATTGGCCTGTAGAAGTTAATCATTATGAAGCAATGGCTTATTGTAATTGGAAAGGTGAAAATACTAGGTTAATGGGTGAAGCTGAATATAATTTAGCAACTTATGGAAATGGTAGGGAAGTAGAGGTAGATAATTATAATCTGAATTTTAAATTTGGTTCTCCTACTCCTGTTGGTTTCTTAGAAACAGCAAAAAATGAATCGGGATTATATGATTTACGGGGTAATGTTTGGGAATGGTTAACTGATAATTTGAATCCTCTTTCAGGATTTAAAACTCATCAACTCTATGAAGATTATTCGGCTCCATTTTTTGATAGTCAACATAATATGATGTTAGGGGGATGTTGGATAACTAATGGAACAGAAGCTTTGAAATATTATCGTAATTGGTTCCGTCCAAACTTTTATCAACACGCTGGTTTTAGGATTGTTCAAGGGTAGTAATAACAGGTAAATAAGCTCTAAATATTCTTGAATAAAACATTCCTCTGGTCTTGGTAAAAATTTGGCATAATTATAGACTAACAGAAGTTATGACTCAGAAAAAGTTTTACCTACTAACTGACTCAAGCATTATTTTTTCTTATCTGGTATCTAAATGGATTGAAGCTTTTGAAAAAATGCCAGAATTTCAAGGAATATTAGTTAAAGAGGAAGTTCAATCAAACAAAGTAATTACAGAAAGAAAAAACTTTCATCAAAAATACTTTGGTCAAAAAAAATTGACTGAAGTTATCTCTGGAAAAGTTAGAAAATTTAGGAAGAGCAATTGATAATTTTAGTAGTTTAGAAGATTTGTCTAATTTGCACCAAGAATCAGAACAGTAGTAGGTGGTAAATTGACGTTAAAATATTATAGTAAAAGGCTATTTTGTCTGGGAAAAGAGTCTTAGAAACGAGTCATACTCCTACCTATTATTTTTCCCCCGAAGATATTAAATTAGAACATCTAATTGAAACACCAAAGAAAGGTTTTTGTGAGTGGAAAGGTATTTATCAATATTACGATGTTTGTATTGGTGAAAAGTATATAAAAAATGCCGCTTGGCGATGTGTTGAACCTACGGCAAATTTTGTAGCTATTCAAGAATACTATAGTTTTGTGGCTGCTTTAATGGATGCTTGTTATGTTAATGATGAGTTAGCTACGCCTCAAGCAGGAGATTTTTATGCAGGATGGATTACTGCTGATATTGTCGGGCCATTTAAAGGCGAACCAGGTACAAGATGGTGGTAAATAATTAAATAATGAAAATATAAGTAATTGAAAATTAAGACAGTTCTCAAAAAGCAAGCATATGATAATTATTATTTGTTATATAATACTTATAATGACCTTTTTATAACTACAAAATTCAAAATAATATGAAATTAACAAATGATAATTCTAATCCTTCAAAATCTTATTATCAAGCAGAAAAGTTAGACCTATATTCATGGTTTCAGGTGACTCAAATAGATTATGAAAAATTAATTGAAGAATATTCATTTAATAATCTATTTAAAGGATTTGCTAAAAATAAACTCAAGCTTCTAGATATAGGATGTGGTACTGCTAAATTTCCTAGTTTGTTAGACAAGAAACTTGAGGGCGATATTCATATATCAGCAGATTTACTTGACATTTCAGAATACTGTCTACAGGTAGCGCAAAAACAATTTGATAGTTGTCAGCATTTTAGTATAAATAAAACCTACTTATCTGGGACAGAAAATCTTCAACAATTAGTTGAAAAAACTAATAGCTACGATATTATCATTTTCTTTGTGGGTTTAATACCCCACCGTCTACACGGTGTTCAAAATTACTTGGGGTGAGAATCCCCATGTAATTTTCCTCCTGTCTCCTGTCTCCTGTCTCCTGTCTCCTTCTTCAAATGGGCAATTCATTCTCTTTGCACTGTCGATCCAAATAGAATGGCAGATGTATATCTTTATTGTTTAGATTTATTAGGTGATAATGGTAAGTTTTTAATTTATCAACTTGCTGAAAAATCTTCTTACAACAATTTATATAGTTTTTATCTGAGCCATTATGCAGAACGAAAAAATACCACATATTTTCTAACATCTGAAGACCACAAACAAATTTTGGATACGTTAGGAATAAATTATGAAAATATTAGATTCCGTTTTTCCCACAGGATAAATTTTGAAAGTAAGAATATACTAGAAATATATTTGAAAAAATGTGTTTTTGATAATACATTAGATGTATTGAATTTTTTTCAACCTATATTACAAGAGTCTTTTGATCGAGAAACTAATCAATACCAATTTGAGCAGATAGTTGATTTGCTTATCATTGACGAAGTTAGCAATATTTAGCAAGATAAGGAGATAAATTCCGTGAAAATAGAAGTGATTAAAATATCTGATTTTACAATTCACGAACATCATCTAAATGTTATCTATAGTGCCGATAAATTTCAATTCTCAACAAAAGTTTTTTATCAGGATGTATCTTTCTCTGCCTTGCAACAAAAATACTCTCAAGAACTTATCGAAAAAATAGCAAGTTATATTGCTTTATTTGAAGGGATGAAGTTATGTTCGTTATTTCCGAAATATTACGATATTTCTAGAATAGCTACACATTTAGAAAAACCTGTTTTAGAATTTTTTGTCAAAATTTATCAAGGGGTATTTGGTCAGCATTGGTATGAAAATAATATTACAGATTATCAGCAACCAGAATTTATTTATGCACAAGATTTAGGAGAGGCTAATCCTGTATCAATATTAGGAGATAATCGTACTATTCTGACAGGTTGTGGCGGTGGTAAAGATAGTATTGTTGCTATGAAAATGTTAGAAGAAGCAAATATTCCTTTTGCCTCTATGCAATATTCTCATAGTATTTATGGAAAAGCAGATTTACAACATAATTTAATTGCTGGAGTAGTAGCAGAGGTGAATCCAGTTAAAAGTCATAAAATTTCTATTTTTGATGATTTTGTTGACTTTCCTCTTTTTCAATTATATTTCCCAGAAAATTCAGGAATTATCGCTCCAGAAACTCCAGTATCTGTCTTTGAATCATTATTTTTAATGTTGGATAAAGGATACAATTACTTATGTTTAGCTCACGAAAAAAGTGCTAATACGGGAAATATGTTTTGGGAAGAAATAGGCAGAGAAGTTAACCATCAATGGGGAAAAGGTCTAGAAGCAGAACAACTTTTAGACCAATTTATTCGGGATAATCTCTTATCTAATTTTAAATACTTTAGTATCCTACAACCTATTTACGACCTTCGTATTTTTCAAAACTTGAGTAAATATCCTGAAGTTATTCCGAAAATTCATTCCTGTAATATTAAAAAACCTTGGTGTAAAAAATGCCCGAAATGTGCCTATGTTTGGTTAGGGTTAATGGCTTTTTGTCAGACAGATATTGTTGATGAAGTTTTTCAGGTAAATTTATTTGATGATGAAGATTTACTGCCGATTTTTCAAGCAATGATAGGTTTATCAACCCATACTCCCTTTGAATGTATTGGCGAAATTGATGAAAGTCGTTTGATGATGAAAAAATGTCTGGAAAAAGGTTTATCTGGTAAAGCATTAAATATGTTTGCTGAAGAAGTTTTATCGGATACTAGAATTGACTGGGAAAAAATAGAATATAAATATAATTCTGTGTATGAAAAAGAACACGCAATCCCGGACTGGTTATTTGAAAAGACTAAAGAAAAATTGTAAATTTAATTGAGAGTAGGGAGTAGGGAGTAGGGAGTAGGGATAGGGTTCGACCGAATAAAATATCCTCAGTCTTTTCCTATAATCCTTACAAACATTTTATTACTTAATAACTGAAGTCTTGAGGAAATATCGCGTGATTTTTGGGAATTGACATAATCAGTAATCAAAGGTAGAGGAAAAAATAGAAAAAATGATGATGGATAGTTTACAAAAATCAGTGATCGCTAACTTTATCTCAGACCCAAAACTCAAGCTCGTCAAACTTAATGAGCAAGAATATATGGAGGGACTAATTGCTTATCGCAGTCAGCAAAATGAACAAGAAATAATCCTTGAAGCTACATTTCAGGCCATAGAAAAATATAAGTCTTCAGAAGAAAGTTACACTATTTTGAGTATAGGTTGTGGCAGTGGAATTTTTGAGAAACCTTTTTTGACAAAGCTGCTTGAGTTGAACAAATCTATTCACTTTTTGGAGTAGACCCAAACAAAGTAGAATGTGCAAAAACACAAGAATGGTGTCAGGAACTTAGCAGATTTAAACCAGAGAAATTTAGATTTAAAATTCATCCGGTTAAATTGGAAAAATTTGAATCATCCCAAAGTTTTGACATCATTCTATTAATTTATTCATTTTACTATTTTTCAGAAATTGAATCCTCTTTTGAGAAAATTCACGAACTTCTGAGAGAAGAAGGGATAGCAATTATTGTAATAGCCATAAAAACAGAAATAAGCGAACCTTATTACTATGTAAATCAGCGACTTGATCAAAGATCAATGCTTTTTAGCGACGATTTACATCAATTCTTTTCTGAACACAATATTTCTGTTCATCAAGAAATTATAGAATCTCCATTGAATATTACAGAATGTTTTCAGAAAGATTCTCATTTGGGTAAACATTTACTAGATTTTATAGTTGGTGCTAATACGACATATTTTTCTCCTTCGCAATTACAAGTATTGCTGGATTATTTGAGCAGCAATTCCCAAAAATTGGAGGGGGGAGAAATTATGATTCCAACTTCTGTAAGCTTTTATTATTTTCAAAAGCAGAAGGAAGAGGGAAGAAGGAAGAAGGAAGAAGGTTTTAGTTATCTAGGAGAGAAGGAAGAAGGAGGAAGGTTTTAGTGTAAGCATTCAGCAATTAGCGGTCAGCTTTCAGGAATTAGTAGTTTAAGGATTTGAGTAATATTGAGTCGTGAGCAAGTAGCTAATTTATTTCAGACTTTTAATTCTATTAAATCTTTCAAATCTGATTTCTCTTTCAAGGGAAATTAAGTTAATATAAGAAAACTTAAAAAACTATAGAAGCCTAAATTATTGTTGTCGAGCAAGATTTTATAAGTAATTTTCAAGAGAAATGGAGTAAATTTATGTTTGTCAAAGGAATCAAAAAAGGTAAAATTATTGAGTTATTAGAGGAGGTAGATTTTCCTGATAATCAAGAGGTTTTAGTAGAAATTAAAAAGGTAGGTGATTTTTGGTCAGCTTTACAAGATTTTAGGAAAAGGGTAGATTTAGAAAGTATTGATGACGATTCTTTTGAGAATTTACGGGATAAGTCACCGGGGAGAATGGTTCAACAATTAATAATTAATAATTAATAATTAATAATTAATTATTAGGGTTTGCTGATTAAATATCAAATTATTGACTGATATTGGTTTGAGCAATTTTAGCTCTGGAGGGGGTGCAAGGTTTTAGGTGGTAATGGTTCAAAAATTCAGGATTTTGGTCAAGAGTTGGGCAGAACTATCTTGGGAAAATTCTTACTCCTACCTCCTCGCTCATTCCCATTTCTCCCCTCCACCGGAGGGGCGAGGGGTGGGTTGTCTCCTGTCTTCCCCTCCACCGGAGGGGCGAGGGGTGGGTTGTCTCCTGTCTCCTACCTTCACCCATAAGACTTTTTCAGCAAACCTTAATTAACAATTACCTCTCCTTGAAAAGAAGAGGATTGACTAAAAAGAAAATATTTTCTTTTTTCACCTTTAAAGGAGAGGAAAATTAAATCTATTCGTTAATTAATCTATGAATTAAACTATGCCAAATTAAACCAACAAAAATTAACCCTAAACCTACTAACCAAATTTGCTGCTCTACCCAAAAAGCTAAAAACAAACAAGCAGCTAAACCTACCCAACCTAACCATTTAGGATAAAGTCTTTCTTCTGGAGAAAGTTTCAGAGCAGCAAAATTAGTAATAGCATAATAAATCAGAACATTAAAAGCACTAAAAGACCAAGTAGTTTTCACATCACCAATTAAAACTAAAAAAGCGATCGCTACTCCCACGACTATCACAGCTATATAAGGAGTAGTTTGCTCACTATTCAATCTAGCAACAACTCTCGGTACATCTCGCCGACGCCCCATTGCCAACAAAACCCTGGACAAACCCAAAATTAAATTTAACAACACTCCCAACATTGCCGTAATAGCACCAATAGCAATTAACTTCGGAATCACAGGAACACCTAAACCTCCCACTCTAGCAATAACTTCCAGAGGAGCAGCTAAACTAACATCTGCTTGAGACAATTTATTAATAACTTCCTGACCAACCACCACAGTAACCACAGCGATCGATATATATAACAGACAAGTAACTATCATAGTCAGAGCGATCGCTCTCGGAATAGTACGTCGTGGTTCCTTAACTTCCTCCCCCAAAGTTGCAATACGACCATAACCAGTATAAGCAACAAACATTAAAGCAGCAGCTTGAAGCAAAGATGCTATAGGTTTATCCCCAGGAAAAAAAGGCGTTAAATTGTCCCCAGCAGACGATACTACTTGAGGCACCCCTGCCAAGATAAACACAACCAGAGAAAATAACGTAATTGAAACAATAATAATATTAGTAAAATTAGAACGACGAATTCCACTTAACACAACTATTGTTAATACAACCACAGCAGTTAAAGCAGTCAACACCAACCAAGTTTGATTATTGATACCAAAAGCATTCAGCAAATAACCAGCAAAACCCAAAGCAGCAGTTGCAGCAGAAGCACTTTTCGCCAACAGAAACATCCACCCCGCAATAAAACCCAACCAATGATTCAGATATTTATAACCATATTCATAAGTACCACCACTCACAGGATGATTTGCTGCTAACTGGGCGCTATTAAAACCATTGCAGATAGCAACAACAGCACCTATTGCCACCGCAATAATTACCGATGGACCCGAAATACCAGCAGCAATACCAATACTGACAAATACTCCAGTACCCACAATTGAACCTAAACCCATGAGGGTAGCGCCGAACACACCAATTTCTCGTCGAAGTAAAGGCGGAGATGTCATGAGATTTTTATCCTTAGTATAGTAATATGATTTTAGTTGTGAGATATTGGATACTTTTAGAGAACAGGGAACAGGGAACAGGGAACAGGGAACAGGGAACAGGGAAGAAGAAAAAAATAAAATATATCAATAAGATAACTGCTATATTCCTTCCTTTAAAGGAACACCTCAATTCTCACATCTGATTCGGTGATTGCTATATTTTTGTTTTTTATATAGCAGAAGGAAAAATCTGGCGTTGTCTGAATTTTAAGCATTTGATATGTCCGCCCCCTTTGCTTCGATTGCTATAGAATCCTTATGGTATCTTTGCACGGGGTACGGGTTTTTGGCAAAGGAGTCATTTCAGTAGGGGTTATATCAAATCCTTTCGGGTTCGGTATAAAAAAATGTTCCATCTGAGCGCCATTGCCACATCTTTCTCGATATCCCCACCTCTCCATCTCCCCATCTCCCCACACTCCCCACACTCCCCACACTCCCCACACTTCCCACCCTCTTTCTTCCTTCTTCCTTCTTCCTTCAGACTTCAGACTTCTTCCTTCTTCCCTCTTCCTTCAGACTTCAGACTTCAGAAGCATCTCCACCAACAACAACATTCCTAATACGCAAACTCGGACCGCCACAACCAACAGGTAAACCATCTTGCCCACCCTTACCACAACCCCCTGACTCATCCCAATAAAAATCATCGCCGATCGCCTCAATATCAGCCAAAGTCTCAAACACATTTCCAGAAAGAGTCACATCCCGCACGGGTTCAGCTAACTTACCATTTCTAATCATCCAAGCTTCTCCAGCACTGAAAGTAAACATTTCCCCATTAGTCATTCCACCCAACCAGTTGCGAGCATAAACTCCCTCCTTAATATCAGTAAATAAATCTGAAGTAGGAGTATTTCCTGGTGCTATCCAAGTATTAGTCATCCTGACTATAGGTGGATAATGATAGTCAAGACAGCGTGCATTACCCGTCGGTGCTTCTCCCAATTTTCCCGCAGTCTCCCGCGAGTGTAAACGTCCTACCAAAACGCCATCTTGAATCAACTGGGTAGTAGTTGCTGGAGTACCTTCATCATCATATATATAACTACCCCGATGTACTTCTTCTTCTACATTATTATTTAGGAAGGGCGACACCTTAGCACCATCAAATATTTGTAAATTTTCTGGACCAAACCTCCGACCAATTGTCATTACTTCCAATAAATCAGGATTTTCGTAGACCATATCTGCTTCCGAGAGATGACCAAAAGCTTCATGAACAAATAGACCTGTAAGAATTGGGTCAATAACTACAGTGTAAGTATTACCTTGAACAATTGGTAAAGCTAGAGAATTTACAGCTCTTTCCGCAGCACTGCGAACATAATTATCTAAATTAGTTAAATCTTCATAAGCTTTGCGGGAACCAGTAGTTTCCCTACCTGTTTGTACGGTTTCCCCATCCCTGGCGGTGGCAGCAAAACGTATTTCCATATCTACCCAAGATTGTTCTAGCATAGTGCCTTCGGAAGTAGCGAGAATTACTTTTTGGGTACTATCCCCATAACGAACAGATACGGTGGCAATTCGACCATCAACACTCCGCAATATTTGGCCATAATGTTCGCATAGTTCTTTTTTGTTGGCCAAAGATATATGGCATGGATCTGTACCTGTGAGATGAACTGCATGAGTTGCTTGAATTATGGGGATGGGAGCTAGAATTGTTTCTTCTTCTCCAATCAATTTGGCCACAGCGATCGCCTCTTCTATTCTGTTTTTCAAGGTTGAGAGTTGATTAAAGCTGGCAAAACCCCAACCTCCTCGGTAACAAGCTCGAACTTGACCACCTATGGAAAGACCTTCGCTTAAGGTTTCTATTTTGTTGCCTCGCAAGAGAATATCTGTTCCTTGAGATTCTTCTAGGCGAATGGCCAAATAATCCACTTGAGAACTATAATTAGCGAGCAAGTCGGATAACATATTTTTTGCGTCAGTCAGTAATACAGGCATTAGAGGTTTTGATAAGTTAAAAAAGGTGGGATGTTGACAAATTGAATGGGCATCGAACTTATTCAATTTGCTGCCGATTCAGCTAAAAACTTTAATATTATAGTAATTTCAAATAATTATTTCAGATAGTCAGAAGCAAAATTATTTGTGAAATCTTTCAATTGAATTGCTATTAGTTAAAGTTTTCTATCAATTCAACAATCAAATTATTGACTTTTTTCATAATAAGCGGAGATTGCGGTTATTTAGTTCGGTTCTACCAACATCAGTAACGGATAAATACCGATACCCTAAGTATTAATGATTTACTTATTTTTTGGACAACTAATCGGGGAATGCTTCAATCTATAGCAATTCGCAAAAAGAGTGAGGTACAAAATTCCTTGGTTTTAGGCATTAGGGAGTAGGGAGTAGTAATTCTGGTTCTGTAGGGATCGATAAAAAAGAAAAACAACTGTACCTCATTAGCTTGGGAAAGACTATAACTAAGGAAGAGGAGCAATTTTCCCATTAATTAAATATGATCCAATTTTTTCTTCTTGTGCGGAAAACTTAATACACAAAATTTAAGATATAAGACAAGAAAAAAATATTGAAAGTTTTGCATTTTATTTTACTATTTTTTTTAGCAAAGCTAGTTAAAGTTTCTGTAGAAGTTTAAATTTATCTTTTTATTTTGGGTTTAATACCCCACCGTCAACGGGGGTGTTTACAATTGGTTGGAGGTTGTAGACGCGGAGCGGCTTGTCGAAGACTATCCCCATCCATTTTTTCTTCCTTCTTCCTTCTTCCTTCTTCAACAGTTAATAAATTAAGATTATTTATTTATATTATGAAAAAAATGGACAACTATAACTATATATTACCAACTGTAAGTGACATTTTTGCCCTCGAAATGTCAAGTGATGATTTGCCTAAAAAAACAATGGAACTGGCAAAAGAAAATTCTCCTCCTTCTATGAGACAGAGAAATCAAAATTTGTATTCAAAGGCTCAAAAGGAATGGTATAGTGCGATCGCTACTGTTAATCAATTATTGGAAAATTCATCAAAAAAGTCTGGTTCTCAAGATTTTCAAAATCAAGAGATGACAAAAACTATTTATTCATTAAATGAGAGAGATTTTATCGACAATTCAAAAAAATCTACTCCTAATTCGTTATTCTCTGATATCAAATCATATCGTGGATTAGTATTATCTAGTCCTACTCCTATCTTAACAAATCCTGCTTTAACTAATAATTTTTATACTTCAGTTTTTACCAGTAAAATACAGGAAAATTCAGACTGGTTATCCATTTTTAGAAGACAAAGTTTGCCTCTATTACCAGCAGCAGATAGTATTAATTCCTTATCTACTGTTATACCAATACTACCTTTATCAACTAAAGACCCAATAACAAATGAGCAGTTTTGTTTGGTTTTAACTGCTGAGTTTAGTTTAGTTATGGTCTTAGGAAAAAGCATAAATAATACACCAGCTTTTCAATTTTCTTTTGACCCAGAAGTAGTTGAAAGAGCATGGATTATCTTACGTCAACGAATAGTATTACCTACCCATTTTTATTCTCAAAATGTCGATAAACATCAAAAAATAATCGATCAATATTCTCAAAATTTAGCAATTTTAGACGGTGTTTTTGATAAATTTACACCCCGCGAACCAGACTATAAAATAGTTATGAAATTTAGTCGTTTATTATTAGATAATTTACCAACTGTAGATAGTAAAAATAAAATATTAGAACTCAATACTGATGACCAAAGTCTAAAAGACCGGGAAATTACTGTATCGCTAAAATCTCCCATTGAAAATTTCAAATCTCCTGATGTAGAATTGTTACAAGCGATCGCTCATGAAGTCAAAACTCCTTTAGCCACAATTCAGACTTTAACTCGCCTATTATTAAAACGTCCTCATCTAAATCAAGAAGTAATAAAAAAGCGTTTACAAATGATTGATGCTGAATGTACTTCCCAAATAAACCGCTTTAATCTAATTTTTAGAGCGACAGAATTAGAAACTCAGCAACTCTTAAAAGAAAAACATTCATACCTACAATTAACAACTATTCCTCTAGCTCAAGTCTTTGAAAATAGTATACCTCATTGGCAACAAAAGGCAACTCAAAGAAATCACACTCTAAAAGTTATTTTACCTCCTAATATGCCAACGGTTGTTAGTGACCCTGTTATGCTTGACCAAGTATTAGGAAATTTGATTGAAAACTTTTCGCGAAATTTACCTCCTGGCAGTCTTATTCAGGTAGAAGTAATGTTAGCTGGAAGTCAGTTAAAATTACAGCTTAAATCTGATTCTAATATGGGTGGAAAAAGTCACTCACCTTTTACAAGTTGCACAAAAACACCCTTTAAATCTATCGGTCCTTTATTAATGTTTCAACCAGAAACAGGTAATCTTAGTTTAAATTTAAAGGTGACTAAAAATCTTTTTCAAGCAATGGGAGGAAAATTAGTAGTGCGACAACGACCAACAAAAGGGGAAATTATGACTATTTTCTTACCAGTTCAATAATTTATAGCTAATCTTTAGAAGGAGAAATAATGACTATTTTCTTGCCAGTTCAATAATTTATAGCTAATCTTTAGTAAGCATTCAGCAGGAAGAGTTGACCACGAATAACTAAATGCTTAGAATCTTTTTTGTTAATAAAGTATAACACGCTCGCTCTTACAGAGTACTTCCCCTTTGTATGTCGGCGATAGCTATTAAGAGGGTTATATCAAATCCGCTCGGGTTCGGTATAAAAAATGTTCCATCTTCAGCTATTGCCAAATATGAAGCTTATTTCCCCAAACTCCCCAAACTCCCCACAAATTACACCAATGCTACCGGATTTGATATTATGCGCCAGCAAAACTACCGTTTCTTCCCTTGAAAAGGGAAGCTTTAAACATGAATTATTTAATTGTTAATTATTCAGTAATTGGTATAGCAATCCGCGCTTATGTTGTCAGATTTTCTAAATGCAGGGTTTGGTCTCCAAATCCCTTGGCGCTTTGGTTTAGAGACCAAACCCCTACAATTTTTTCTCACGAATGATTTCATATTGCTATATAAGATTTATATATATTTCTAAACATATATTTGTTTTAGTAAAGAAATGTTTTTAAGCCATTGCATTTCCAAGAAATTTAAGGTAATAAACTAATAATCAATTAGGAGCTAAGTAGGAAGGGCTGAATAAAGTTGAGACTGATGGTTATAAGTCTCTTGAGAGATATTAAAGTTTTACAAGCAGTCACAGTTCGGAGTTTTCATACAGAAATAACCTGACTTATTTAACATAACCTACTATCTCCTTTCTATTCTATTAGACCATAATTATTGGTAAATTATTGATGAGTAAAATAGCTAATTGGAATCCAGAAAATATAGATTTTTGGCAACAACAAGGATCGAAAATAGCAAATCGTAATCTTTGGTCTTCTATCCCTTGTTTATTATGTGCTTTTGCTATATGGCTCTATTGGAGTATTATTACCGTACAAATGAAGAACTTAGGTTTTCCATTTGAGACAGCTCAACTTTTCAACTTGAGTGCAGTTGCTGGACTTACTGGTGCAACTTTACGCATTCCAAATTCCTTCTTAGTTGCTATATCCGGGGGAAGAAATGTAATCGTTATCACCACAACATTACTAATTATTCCGTCATTAGGTACAGGGATAGCTCTACAAAACTCTAATACTCCCTATAGTCTTTTCATTATCTTAGCTGCCTTGTCTGGTTTTGGAGGTGGAAATTTTGCTTCCTCCATGTCTAACATCAGCTTCTTCTTTCCCAAGAAAAATCAAGGAGCAGCTTTAGGTTTAAATGCAGGTTTGGGGAATGTGGGTGTTAGCGTCATGCAGGTTTTATCATTTTCTTTGTGGGTTTAATACCCCACCGTCTACACGGTGTTCAAAATTACTTGGGGTTAGAATCCCCATGTAATTTTCCTCCTGTCTCCTGTCTCCTGTCTCCTGTCTCCTTCTTCAATACCTTTTGTAATGACAATTCCATTATTCGGAACCTTGAGTGGACAGGGAATTCCCTTACCTACAGACATAGGAGATAAAACTGCCGGAACATTAGTTTGGATACAAAACTGTGGACTGGTTTGGGTTCCTATTTTGGTCATCCTAGTGATTAATGCTTGGTTTAACATGAATAATTTAGTAACAGCTAGTCCCGATGTTGGTTCAACAATAAAAGAGACTTTAACAGCTTTATTAAAGTCTCTTGCCCTAATTTTCTGTGCTTTTGTTAGTGCAGCAATCGGGTTATATATGCTTCTGGTAGTAAATATTAATATGTGGATTGTTTTACCAATCACAATTGCCTTGACTGTGGTAATTATGGGCATGGTGCAAAAGCCTTTCCAAATTTCCCTCACTCCCCAATACCGGATTTTTAAGAATAAGCATAATTGGATTATGACTTGGTTATATACCATGACATTCGGTTCATTTATTGGTTATTCAGCAGCCTTTCCTTTATTAATTAGAATTGTATTTGGAGAGTTACCAGATGGTACAGTAAATCCCAATGCTATTAATCCTTTTGCTTATGCTTGGTTAGGTCCTTTAGTAGGTTCATTGATTCGACCTTTAGGTGGTTGGTTGTCTGACAAACTAGGAGGTGCAAATGTTACCCATTGGGATACAATTGTGATGATTGGTTCAGCTTTGGGAGTAGCTTATTATGTTAAACAAGCAAGTGTTTCTCAAACTCCTGAAGTTTATTTCATGCCATTTCTCATCCTTTTTCTCATTCTTTTCATTACTACTGGTATAGGTAATGGTTCAACTTTTCGGATGATTCCCATTATTTTTGAACCAAATCAAGCCGGACCAGTTTTAGGCTGGACTTCAGCGGTTGCTGCTTATGGTGCGTTTATTATTCCTAAAGTTTTTGGTGGTCAAATCAAAGCTGGTCATCCTGAATATGCACTGTATGGTTTTGCGGTTTATTACCTCAGTTGTTTAATTGTTAATTGGTGGTTTTATGCCAGAAAAAATGCTGAAATTAGTTGCTAATTGAGGTTAATTGATAATTTAAAATATGGAGAAATCAATCAGGCAAATACCTGTAACTCATCTGGAAGATACTCTAAGTAAAATATGCAAATTGACGGATTTTCATTATGGTGAAATTTGGTTGCCTAACCGGGAAAATAATTTATTAGAACTTAGCCCTTATTACCATATTGTTGGGGGTAATTACCAAGATAATTTAGAAAAATTTCACCTCTGTAGTCAAGACTTTATCATATCTGAAGGTGAAGGATTACCTGGACGAGTTTGGTTATACAAACAGCCGGAATGGATACTAAATGTCTCGGTTGAATCGGAAGGATATTTTTTGAGAAATCAAATTGCTAAAGCTTTTGGAGTTATAACTGGCTTTGCTATTCCTATGATAATCGAGGAAAAAGTATTAATGATTCTTGCTTTTTTTGCTTGTGATATTCGCTCTTATTCATCCGATATTTTAGCATTAGCAATGGATGCAACAATACACTTCTAAACTTTTATTGGAGTAATTGATACAGCAGATTCCAAGTAGATGAAGTACAGATATTAACAATTAAATGTTTCTAGTGCGGGCATCTTGCTCGCTAAGGTAAGGAACTCATCTTAGGAACTGATATGAATCCAGTAATTTTCCCAACTATATGAGAAAATCATAGATAAAAATCAGATTAATATGACTACTAAAAATCCATATATGAATCTAAGTTGCTAGTAATGTTTATCCTAAATTTATTTATGGGGTTTAGACAGTAAGAAAAAATAACTTTTACCAAAAAATTGGGTTTAACGCCTCGCCCTTCTAGGGTGACTTTTTAGTTGTTTTTTTTTAATAAATATGTTATCGTGCTGTTTAGTTTAGATAGGAATTATGAAAGCTAGATTTAAGTATCGTATCTATCCAACACCGGGACAAAAATACTGATTAGCAAAGCTATTTGGTTGTGTCCGTGTGGTTTGGAATGATAGCCTAGCTTGTTGTCAAGAAAAATATAGATCGGGAGAAAAGAAACCCACGAATTCTCAACTACAAAAACAGTTTATCACTCAATCGAAAAATACTGAAGACAGAGAATGGTTATCAGAAGTTTCTGCTATACCATTGCAGCAATCTTTAAATGATTAAAACCAGGCTTATCAAAATTTTTTCAAATCGACAAAAGGTCAACAGAAAGGTAGACCTATAAAACCTCCTAAATTTAAAAGTAGAAAGTCAAAGCAAACTGCTAGGTTTACAAAAGGAGGATTTAAAGTTGGTCAACATAAAGTTTATTTGGCTAAGATTGGAAAGCTGAAAATAGTCTGGTCAAGAGAGTTACCCGCTGCCCCATCATCAGTAACAGTAATCAAAGATTCAGCTCATAGATATTTCTTGAGTTTTGTAGTAGAAATACAACCAGAAACTTTACCTAAAACTGATAATTCAGTAGGTATAGATTTAGGCATTTCAACCTTTGCTACATTTAGTGACGGTACAAAAGTTGATGCTCCTAAGCCACTTAAGAAAAGAATTAAGAAGCATCGAAAGTTAAGTAAGTCATTATCTCATAAAACTAAGGGGTCTAGAAGGTATGAGAAAGCGAGAGTAAGAGTTGCCAAATTTTCCTACAGAATGCTACGCAAACATGCCAAACTAAAAGATACGCTTGACAGATTTTCTGCATAAATTATCTACTAAAATAATTCGTGAAAACCAAACAGTTGTTTTAGAAGATTTAAACGTTTCTGGTATGGTGAAAAAGCGGTGCGACCCCGCGACGACGACAGCTCGCTTGCGGAACGCGCACCAAGAGACCGTAAATTATCCAGAGCCATATCAGATTTAGGTTGGAGACAATTTAGGACACTGTTAGAAGGAAAAACTGAAAAATACGGTCGTGATTTTAGAGTAATTAGCAAGTGGGAACCAACATCACAAAAGTGTTCATGTTGTGGATTCAAGGGTGGAAAGTTAGACCTTTCAGTAAGGGAGTGGGAATGTCTCAACTGTGGTACAAAACACGACCGTGATGAAAATGCAGCAATCAATATATTGGTTGCGGGCGGGCAGTCCGAGACAAAAAACGGACGCGGAGGCAAGCGTAACCTACCCCCATCCCCTCCCGGGAGGGGAGCAAGAGGGGTGGGTGCAGCAGCCTGTGTTAGCGGAGCTTTGCGCCAGCAAAACGTCAACCCGCCGAGGAGCTACGGCTCGGTAGGAATCCCCCTGCCTTTAGGCCGGGGAGGATGTCAAAGGTTAATTATGCTCAAAATTATTCCCTTCAATGGAAATTTCTTCTAGGTCAACATAATTTACTTTCCCTAATTTAACTTCCTTGGGCACATTAGTTACCTCATATTTAGTACCTTTGGGAACTAAAACTTCGCTTTCACTATACATTGCAGAAAAATCACTAATAGACACTCCCGAATGATTATGCTTTACCCGAATCACTACTTGGTAACAATGACCGGAATAAGTCTCAGCAATCTTTGGATCGCAAGTAAAACTGGTGACTGAATCTAAAGTATAATCTCCGTGGGGTTTTAATTGTTTAATAAAAGATTTTATTGATTTTTCACTAAAAGACATACCCCGATAAATATCACCATCATAAGCGGGCATTTTGTGCATAAAATTGTTAAGAATTTTAACATTCCCTTCGTTTTTTCCTTCTTTATCTGCCCGTCTAATTTTACGAAAATCTGAAGTAGTAAATCTTTCAAGTGCGGATAATGATTTTGCTGCTTCAATAGAACTCATTCCGCTTAATTTAGCAACCTGAGCAACGAGTTTGTTGTTTTCGCAAAGTACAACATTGTTCATAAAGTTCATCTCAACTCGATACTTTTTATTATCTCCTAAAATTACTCAAAAAGTAACCCATTCATTTAGATGATTTTTGCCTCATCCAGATGGGTGAGTTTGAAGCTTAAAATTGATCCTGACCTAATATTGCCAGCAATTTCTCAATAATTCTTCAAGAAAATTCAATAAGTATAAATAACTAATAAGTCCTAATAAAATACTATAAATTCTAATTTAATTAGTAAATTAGTAAGAAATAATCTATCAATACTTTCCCGATCAACTTGTAAAAGTACAAACTTTAGCAATAACTACCTGGACTTAAATCTTAGCAAGACCTTCCTAAAATATGAAGATAAATTACGGTCTTTTTGAGTGTAGGTTATGACCATGTTATATCATGTCAGCTCGGGTAGCGCGATAGAACTCCGTTCCGCGCTGCGAACATAAAATTCTTAGGTGGCGCGATGGTATAGCGCTGCGCGCAGGCAACAGCTCATTTGGGAACAGCTCCGGAAGGGGGAATAAAAAGCTGATAATATAAGAATTTTAGCTATTGGACAACTCCTGCAATTTGTAAATATGCCAGCGAACATTGCTATAGGTGTAAATTCAAGAGGGAACACTGGAAACGGAGCGAAAATGTGAGATATTTCTTCAATATTTAGGGGAGAATATTTTTATGATACTTAATCATCCGGATATGATGTTATACCAAGTGTGATAAATGTTTGCTACATTATTTTTATACCTAATTAAATGGATTTGATATCAAAGATAGCTCGAAAAACTATAACGTTGGAGTTTTTTTGATGGCTCTATTCTATTGCTAGAGTCTGGCAAAAGCCTTAATTTACCGTCGGTACAATAATTCCATTCCCCAAGGCGATCGCTTTTGTGGGTCGGTTAAACATCTCAAAACTATTGTACAATAGATAAATAAGAACCCCGTTGAAAAACTATAACGTTGGAGTTTTTTTTGATTTATCTATTTTATTGCTAGAGTCTGGCAAAAACCTTAATTTACCGTCGGTACAATAATTCCATTCCCCAAGGCGATCGCTTTTGTGGGTCGGTTAAACATCTCAAAACTATTGTACAATAGATAAATAAGAACCCCTTTGAAAAACTATAACGTTGGAGTTTTTTTGATGGCTCTATTCTATTGCTAGAGTCTGGCAAAAGCCTTAATTTACCGTCGGTGCAATAATTCCATTCCCCAAGATGATCGCTTTTGTGGGTAAGAATTCCGTTGAAAAACTATAACGTTGGAGTTTTTTTTGATTTATCTATTCTATTGCTAGAATCAGGCAAAAACCTTAATTTACCCTCTGTGTAAGTAAAATTCCATTCCCCAAGGCGATCGCTTTTGTGAGTCGGTTAAACATCTCAAAACTATTGTACAATAGATAAATACAAACCTCCGTCGAAAAACTATAACGTTGAAGTTTTTTTGATTTATCTATTCTATTGCTAGAGTCTGGCAAAAGTCTTAATTTACCGTCGGTGCAATAATTCCATTCCCCAAGGCGATCGCTTTTGTGGGTAAGAATTCCGTTGAAAAACTATAACGTTGAAGTTTTTTTGATGGCTCTATTCTATTGCTAGAATCAGGCAAAAACCTTAATTTACCCTCTGTGTAAGTAAAATTCCATTCCCCAAGGCGATCGCTTTTGTGGGTCGGTTAAAAATTTCAAAACTATTGTGCAATAAACTGACGACTTGCTAAAACAGCACTACCATAGGCTGCATCTGTATAAACAGCTTTCGTAATAGGTACTTGTAAATACCGTCCCCGAATCGCTGTAAAAATAGGATTTTTAGCGCCGCCCCCAGCAGTATAGACATTGGTGAGTGTAGCTGCGCTTAATGCTTGCAACAATTCATAGCCTCGTAATTCAATTTTAGCAATACCTTCAAGCAAACCATGAATAAATTTTACAGAATTTTCTGGTCTAGGCGCTAATCTTGGCAGTAATTCTGGGTCATTGATCGGAAAGCGATCGCCCTTTTGTAGCAAGGGATAATAATCTAACCCACTTTCAGTATTAGGGTCTATTTGACTACTCAAACTTGACAACTCAGCATCAGTAAAAAAATGTCGCAAAACAGCACCTCCAGTATTAGAAGCACCACCGACTAACCACAAATCTCCAAGACGATGACTATAAATTCCATATTTAGCATCATCAACCCTAGTGCGACTCAACAGTTTTAGCACCAGAGTCGAACCCAAAGAAGTTACTGCTTCTCCCGGAGTATTAGCACCACTAGCGATAAAAGCAGCAATGCTATCTGTTGTACCCCCACAGACAACACATTCAGGAGAGAGACCAAGACTATTAACAACTTCTGGAGTAACATTCCCCACTATTGCACCTGGTGTGACGACTTCAGGTAAAAGAATATTTCCCCCAACTTCAGAATTAACAAAATCAGTCAACCAGTCTGGATAAGATAAGTCGCCGACATCATAACCTAGTTTCAAAACATTGTTATAGTCGCTCACTCCTAGTTTTCTATGCAGCAAAAACCCTAACCAGTCAGCTTGATGCAAAAAATAATAAGTTTGATTTGACAGAGAAATATTTTCAATCAACCATAACAACTTTGCAAAACTAGAAGTCGCACTAATAACAGGATGATTAGAAGGAGCAATACTTTTCAACTTATCCATCATTGCCACTCCCCTACTGTCATTGTAAAGAAGCGCTTCAGTCACAGGTTCACCATAACTATTGCACAATAGTACAGTTGCCGAAGTACCATCAATAGCGATCGCTCGAATTTCCCCTCGCATTTCTTGGGGAATATGGGAAATTAGATTAAATAAAGCCGTTTGCCAAACATGAGGCAATTTATTTTGTTGAGTATTTTCCCAGACATATTGTGTTTGTGCTTTAACTTGAAAGTTAGAGTCAATAACCACAGCACGCGCTCCCGAAGTGCCAAAATCAAGCCCTAAGTATAAATTCATTTTAACTAAAAACTTGCTATAATTTAAACTAGAAAATTATATACAAAAACTAAGACGTTATAGTTTAGTACAAAAATTAAAAATGCTATCAGATACAAAGTTATCGACGATGATTTCCCCACAAGTCCTTTTTAAAATACAGTGGTTAGGTAAAAAAGTAGTTTTAGGACCAAATGAAGTTTTGTATACTCATGGGGATAAATCAGAACATCTCTACATAACACTTGAAGGTGAAGTCTTTTTATACTATGGTGACACGGAAATTTGGATTGGCCCAGGAGATTTTATTGGCGAAAATGGTTTTATTTTGGGAACTGAGCGTGTAGGCACAGTAAAAGCCGGAGAAAATGGCTGCACTTTGTGGTGTGTTACTCGAGATAAATTATTTCAAAAAGATGATGTAGAAACAACTATTTTGATGTCTCACCTCTTAATTGGAATTGCTCCTTATATGGAAATTAGAATGATGGAATTTACCGAGGAGATTAAAGTAGCAAAGGATATTGTTACTAATCATTGCGATTTTGACCATCCTTCTATTCGTTATGTAGCTAACCTATTGAAAGGTAAGGATGATTGGGAATCAGCTATCAATATTTGGGATTATGTGAGAACAATGCCTTACCGATTTGGCTTTTGGTTTGTCAAAGCTTCCCAAACGTTTGAATTTGGTTTTGGAATGTGTACGACTAAAGCTAATTTACAGGTAGCATTATTACGGGCACTAGGAATTGAAGCTAAGTACGGTGAAGCTAATGTGGCAGCGAAATACTTGATACCATTTCTACCACCTGCTTATCGGTTTAAGGTTACTAAAAATATTCGGCACTATTTTTGTTTGGTAAATTTAGATGGGAAGTGGTTTCGGAGTGATGCCTCTTTTACTAAAGAGAGTCTACAGTTATTTGCCTATGCTCACCCAGAATATTCCTTTCTTGTTAATAAGAAGTTCGCTCGTGGCGAACATTTTGCGGTTGAACGTGAAGGAGAAACCTTAGAATACACCGTCCTTGATGATTTATCTCAGGTGATGTCCAAGCGACCTTTCTACAAAATGGGTAATGTAGAGGCAATGAATATTCTTCTAGATAAAGCCCAAGGAACGTTTAGACCTATACCTATTTGGGTTACATCAACTTCCGAGTTACTTCGTTATCGCCCTCAAGCAGCTTTGATTAAGGCGTTAGCTGGTTCGGTGACAGAGGCTGATACGGTTCGTCGATACTTATTAGAAAGCATAGCACTACAAGCAGGGAATAGGGAAGAAAATTGGGTATATTCAGAAAAATCACCTGATGGTGGATTGTGAAATGGTCTTAAGATAGGCGATTGGTATAGACTGATTATGAACCGCAAGACAGGGAAATTTTTTTTCCCACTTTTCCCTGTTCCCTGCTAATCAAAGAAATAGTATCCCAGAAAACTAGGCAAAAATAGCTTTCATCTTAGGTAGTAATACTTGAAAAGCTTGACCGCGATGAGATAGCGATCGCTTCATTTCAGCAGACATTTCCGCAAAAGTCTTTTCTTGTGAAGGAACATAAAAAATGGGGTCGTAACCAAACCCATCATTTCCACGGAGACTATATAGAATTTCTCCACGGCAAATTCCCTCTGTTTCTAATGCAATTGTGCCGTCAGGTCTGGCAATGACAAGAGCGCAGACAAACTGTGCCTGACGATTAGAATTATCTCCCAATTCTGTTAATACTCGCTCTATTTGTTCGGCAACAGTAGGAGCATAACGAGCAGAATAAATACCTGGTCTGCCATCCAAAGCATCTACTGCCAATCCGGAATCATCAGCGATCGCCCATTTTCCAGTAGCTTTGGCCACAACACTAGCTTTGAGGCGAGCATTAGCTAGAAAAGTTTCCTCAGTTTCCTCAACTTCTAAATCTTTTGGTTTTAGTTGTAATTGTAAATTCAAATCTGCTAGATATTCCTGCATTTCTTGAAATTTCCCCGGATTACCAGTAGCGACAACTAGCAATTTAGGAGTAGTTTCTGTGGGAGTAATGTTTGTCATTCTTTTATATAAATATTTATTTTGTCTTAAATAGAATACCACGTTGATCAACTTTAACCAGGCTGAAGTATCCACAGTAAAAACAAACCAAATTATCGTTATACCAATTTCATAAAATATTGCTACAGTGACGACACAGGGAACAGGGAACAGGGAACAGGGAAAGAAAAACATAAATATTAAAGAGGAAAAAAGAGGAAATTTTATAATTTATGGAATTTATAATTTTTTCTTTTAGGAAGAAATCACAAATTAAGATGTAATACCAAATTGAGATGAAGCTGCATAGAATAATATTTCAAGCAGAATAGACCGTAGGTAAGCGTAGATAAAGATAGATCGATTTAATAAATTTCATCATTCTATGCAACCTCATATAAAATTGGTATAACTGCCTTTTTTGAATTTGGTATTAGTAAAGAGAAATATAAACTGAGTTCTACCAGTTTGATAAATCTTTGCTACAAATATTTAGGTTACTGCTTAGGAGTCAACCCACCCCTCGCCCCTCCCCCTCTCAGGAGGGGAAGACAGGAGTCAGGAGTCCTATGGGAATAGGTGTGATACCATTTTTTATGTAGTAATTTATCTTTATTTGTCGTAGATGGGTTTAGTAAAATATGGAGAGAGGAGAGTAGATAGAGTAGGAATTTAATCATCTATGCAATATCCGGAATGTGCCATCAAATATACTTTCCTACTTGGCTAATATAGCGTTTCCCAAACTAATGAGGTACAGTTGTTTTTCTTCTTTATAGATTCCTACGGAACTAGAACTACTACTCTCTACTCCCTACTCCCTACTCCCTACTCCCTAAAATCAAGGAATTTTGTACCTCACTCTTCTTGGGAATTGCTATATTATTTTCCAAGGGTAGACAAATACCTTAAATCTAGTTTTAAATCTTCAATTCATTAAACCAAGTATTATATGTTCCGAAAATTCTTCTCTCCTAAGAGCAAATACAAAGTTAGTCTAACAATTTTTTGGTTAATTCTTTCCCTAATTATTATGCTTAGTTTTAATTCAGACAAAATCCTTTCTGAAGATGTCAATATAAGTCAGACAGATAGATACAATATCAGTTCTAATCTCACCCTGTCAGAAAAAGTCATGAAAATGGAACAAAGACTAGAAAAAGAATTTGAAGATTATTTTGACCGAGAAATTTCAGAAGTTTCAAAAACGGGTAATGACATTGCTCAAAAATTGTTAGAAATTAGCCAAAAAAGTAATATAAGACCTGCCGTATTTTGGGCAATTCCTGAATCAAAATATTTACATTTTGTTTTGAATTTATCCTGGAAAAAAACCTTTAGTTCAAGATATTGACTCCCTCAAACGTGAAAGCCTCATTCGTAAAGTCAAATTATTTAATAATGAAATTACTAATCCTCAGATGCTTTTCACAAATTCTTACTTAAGTCTGACCCAACAACTTTATAAATCGATAATTAAACCCTTTGAAGCCAATCTTCAAGAAGAAAGAATAGACACAATATTGTTTTGTTTCGGAACAGGTTTGCGTACTCTACCAATAGCAGCATTACATGATGGAAAACAATTTTTAGTAGAGAAATATAGCCTAGCAATTATTCCTGCATTTAATTTAATCGATTCCAATTATACTCCCATTCAAAAAGCCAGAATTTTGGCAATGGGTGCTTCAGAATTTCCTGCCCAAAATCCCTTACCTGCTGTTCCAATTGAACTATCAACAATTGTTAATAGAAACCTCATAAAAAATATCTCAGCTAAAAATATTTCTAGAGGTTGGCCTGGAAAATTATTTCTTAATCAAGACTTCACCTTAAAAAACTTAAAAAATCAACTTTCTTATCAATCTTTTAATATTATTCACTTAGCAACTCATGCAGAATTTAAACCCGGAAAACCCGAAAATTCTTATATTCAATTGTGGGATACTCAACTCCATTTAGACGAAATTCAAGAGATTAATTGGAACAATCCTCCTGCAGAATTATTAGTTTTAAGTGCTTGTAAAACAGCCGTTGGAGATCGAGATGTGGAGTTAGGTTTTGCTGGATTAGCTTTACAAGCGGGAGTTCAATCTGCATTAGCAAGTTTGTGGTATGTTAACGATCTTGGTACTTTAGCTTTAATGAGTGAATTTTATGAACAGTTAAAAACAGCAGCAACGAAAGCCGAAACAATTAGGAAAACTCAAATTAAAATGATTCAAGGAGATGTGTATTTAACAAATAAAAAATTGAAATTTTCTAGAGTATAAATTTCTTTACCTCAGAGTTTACAAATATTGGGAGAAACAGATTTTTCTCATCCTTTCTATTGGTCAGGTTTTACTCTTATTAGTAGTCCTTGGTAAATATTTTTTATGGTCTTTGAAAATGTAAATTTATTTTTTTAGATTTTATAGGAGTTGCTGTGACTACAACTTAAGATTCTGTAAAATTTGATCCTTAATTTGGCTTTTTTTACAGCACTGAAACATCAGGAATACCGACAAGTAAATATTCTGCATAGTTAATTTCATACATTCTTATTTACTGCTAGTTAACCATTAGCAAATTTAGAACTATACCTCTGGTGGCTGGAAAAAGACTAACATCCAGAGTAGGTATGAAGATAGTGGCCAAATTTTAGCAGGACAAATAGCAGCTACATCAAGACTCAACCAATAGTCAAAAATTTATGAACCTAGTTATACCAATTTAAAAATAGAATGCTACAAAAAAAAGGCTGAAAATTATGCCTAAAAAGAACCTCTCCAATCCTTTAAGCTACCTATTTAGATTTTTTATGATTTGTTTATTACTTCTTACTTCTTCTTTGCCGATACTATTTGTAACAAACACTGATCAAATTGGTATTAGGTATCTGACTGTGGCCTTTATGCTTCGACGGCTGTTTTGGGACTTGAGGAAAAATTGTTATAGATTGAACCAAATTAACTTTTAACTTACTAGAGTAAAGACATTATAAAGTCTTAGCTCTAAATAGTTGGTAAATGTAAAACTATACTTATCAAGAAATAGTATTAATTCTAGTAGCTTTGGAATTTGTCATGGCGGGTTTGAAATATAAATAATTTGGTGTAAAAATTTTCACCCCAGTTATGAAACCTGCTTCAACTTTTTGAATAATTCCAATGTTAACTGAAACAATATAAGTGGTAACCTGACATTAGTGATAAATTATGGATAGTTTAAAAGGACGAAATTTATTAAGTTTAGCAGACTTGAGTTCTGATGAATTAAAAGAAATTTTACAACTGGCAAGCAAACTTAAATCAGGTAAAATAAATCTCAAATGTAATAAAGTCTTGGGGTTATTATTTTCTAAAGCTTCGACACGAACTAGGGTAAGTTTTACCGTGGCAATGTATCAATTGGGAGGTCAAGTTATTGATTTGAATCCTAATGTTACTCAAGTTAGTCGTGGGGAACCTTTGGCTGATACTGCTAGAGTTTTAGACCGATATTTGGATATTTTAGCTATTCGTACTTTTGAGCAAAAAGATTTAGAAACTTTTGCAAGTTATACAAAAATTCCTGTAATTAACGCTCTCACAGATAGGGAACATCCTTGTCAGGTAATGGCTGATTTATTGACCATTCAAGAATGTTTTGGCAAACTAGATGGATTAACTTTAAGTTATTTTGGTGATGGTAATAATATGGCAAATTCTTTACTGTTAGGTTGTGCAATGGTAGGGATGAATGTCAGGATAGCAACTCCACCAAATTATTTACCAAATGTGGAAATTGTGGAGCAAGCAAAAGCTATTACTAATGGTAAGAGTGAAGTTATAGTTACTGAAGATCCCCAAGTGGCAGTTAAGGGTGCTCAGGTACTTTATACTGATGTTTGGGCAAGTATGGGACAAGAAGAGGAAGCTAATAGTCGAATACCTATTTTTCAGCCTTATCAGGTTAATGAAAAGTTGGTAGAAAGTGCAGCAGATGATGCGATCGTGTTGCATTGTTTACCAGCTCATCGGGATGAAGAAATTACTGATGGAGTGATAGAAGGAGAGCGATCGCGAGTTTGGGATCAAGCAGAAAACAGGATGCACGCTCAAAAAGCTTTATTAGTAAGTCTTTTAGGTAGTGATTAGAGTTTACCAACTGGCAAAGTAGTAGGGACTTTTCATGGAAAGTCCCCACCAGTTTTACAGATGTAAAGATATAGCAGAAGGAAGAAGGAAGAAGAAAGAAGAAAGAAGAAAGAAGGAAGAAAGCAGCTATGCTGTTTGCCCAGCATGACCTAGGAAAGGCAGAAGGAAAAATCTGGCGTTGTCTGAGTTTTAAGCTGTAGATAAAAATAATATTATTCATCCTTATTTTTCTATTCTGTTTGTCACTTATAGAGTTTTTGAACATGCTAAAAAGAAGCATTATTTATTACTAATAATGTTAATTTTTAGAGGTTATTACTTAATTTTTATATGCAGAATATCATCATTATATTATTAAAAAAACCTTCAAATACATAACTTTTAAATTGATTATTTTTTTTGATAAATTATAAAATATTTAACCTTATACTCATATTACTTTATACTTTTTATCCTTTTTTTTGCTGTGGTTAAAGTAAATATAGCACTAAACTAAATCCGCTTTCATCCACATAATATAAATCTATTATTCCCTTAATTGCGTTTTTTTTACTCATATAGCAGTAGAAGCAAAGGGCGCGGACATATAAAAAGCTTAAAACTCAGACAAAGCAATATTTTTCCTTCTTTATTCTGCTATATAATTTAGGTTCAGCTTGGCTTTTTAGCATTTTTTTATATGATACTAACCCCTTCCTTTTTTTCTAATCTTTTTATTTAGGATTGCTATAAATAATATAAACAGTAAATTAATCTATAAAATCCATGATATTCTTAAGTTTGAAACTATGTGCTCAAAAAACAGTCACACACACACAGACTCCCAATTAAACACAAATTTATGCAACTAATTGATTGGCTGATTGTTTTAATATACCTCATCTTAACAATGTGGATGGGACTATATCTTTCTCGCAAAGGTTCAAAAAGTTTAGCAGACTTCTTTGTTTCTGGGCGATCGCTTCCTTGGTGGTTAGCTGGCACAAGTATGGCAGCGACAACTTTCTCTATAGATACTCCTCTCTATATTACTGGAGTTGTAGCTAACCGAGGAATTGCTGGTAATTGGGAATGGTGGATTTTTGGTATTTCCCATGTAATAATGATTTATATTTTTGCCAGAATGTGGCGACGTTCGGAAGTTATTACTGATGCGGAATTAACTGAACTTCGTTACGGTGGAAATATGGCTGCTATTCTCCGGGGAGTTAAAGCTTTTATCTTTGCTATTCCCATGAATTGTATTGCCATTGGTTATGCTATGTTAGCCATGGTTAAAGTTGTCGAAGCATTAGAAATTTGGCAAAATTTAGGCATTGATGCTAGTGAAAATAATCTCAAATTACTAAGTGTTATAGGTGTCAGTATATTTGTATTAATTTATGCAGGTTTATCCGGTTTATGGGGAGTAGTTGCCACAGACTTTTTCCAATTTTTCTTAGCACTATTTGGAGCAATTATTGTCGCTTTTTTTGCTGTTAATAGTGTCGGTGGCATCCAAGAATTAATAACAAAAGTTCCTGAAGTAATGCCAGACAAAGATATTTTATCCCTTTCACCTTTAACTATTGGTAAAAATGGCGATACTTTGATTAATTTTAGTAAAACAGCAGGCATAACTGCCAGTACATTTTTTGCTTATATTGCCCTTCAATGGTGGTCTTGGCGACGAAGTGATGGAGGTGGAGAATTTGTACAAAGATTTGCAGCAGCGAAAAATGAAACAGAAGCAGAAAAAGCAGCCTGGTTATTTAATATCATGCACTATGTTATTAGAACTTGGCCTTGGATTTTAGTAGCTCTAGCATCCATTGTAATTTACCCTAATTTAGAAGACCGAGAATTGGGTTATCCCAAATTAATGATTGACTTTCTTTCCCCAGGAATTTTAGGTATAGTTGTTGCCTCTTTAGTCGCCGCATTTATGAGTACAGTTTCTACCTCAATTAATTGGGGTGCTTCTTTTATTACTAACGACCTATATAGAAGATTTATTAAACCTGATGCAACTCAACCACAATTAGTTTTAGTGGGGCGACTTTCTTCTCTATTAGTAACAGTTTTAGGAGCAATTGCCGCATTTTTAGCAACAGATGTAGCAACAGTATTTAGATTAGTAATAGCCATCGGAACAGGTTCAGGATTAGTATTAATATTACGTTGGTTTTGGTGTCGGGTGAATGCAGCAGCAGAATTAACCGCTATTGTCGCTAGTTTTTTCGTAGGGATGACAACAAGTTTAGTTCCCGCTTTCAAAATTGAAGACTTTGGTTTGCGAATTATGTTTATTACTGGCACCGTAACATTACTCTGGGTAACAGCAATGTTTTTAACCCCACGAGAGTCTGATACAACTTTAGACGAATTTTATCGACGAACACTTCCCGGTGGCCCTGGTTGGAAACAGCAAAGGATGAAAACAGGTTTATCTCCAGCACAGGATTTAGGTAAAGATTTACAAAAGGTACTCGCATCTATACTATTATTATTTGGGGCACTTTTGGCAACTGGTGGCTTTCTGTTGCTCAAGCCAAACATTGGCTGGATCTTCCTAATTATTGGAGTTCTCGGTTGGGTTTGGTTGCAACAGCTCAATAAATCAAAAATTTTGCCAATGCCAAGACCAGGATTAGATGATGACGATTTTGTCTAGGGAGGAGTCAGGAGTCAGGAGTCAGGAGTCAGGAGTCAGGAGCCAGGAGTCGGGAGAGAAGAGGAGGAGAAAGTTTTTGTCGCGGAGCGACAGATCAAGCGCAGTTACCGAAAAATCGTGGTATAGGCGCCTCCCCTTTTAAGGGGATAAAAAGCGGTCGAGAGATGGTGAGGTTTCCTCGCCATATCTAATCGACCAAGAGAAAATAGAATTCCGTATTTCAAGCCTCTTGCTTTCCTACGGAATGCTGCGAAACAGCTAGAGGTACTGATAACTGATAACTGATAACTGAAATGACTGCCTACTGCCTACTCCCTCTTACAAAAATTATCAATTCTTTTCCCCTACTGCCTACTGCCTACTGCCTACTCCCTATTTAATACAAAAACCATGCAAATTTTTCGTCAATATATTGCTCCATTTCTCGTAGTCGTCATATTTTTAATTGCTATGGTAGCAGTCAGCGCTCGTATCTTTTTACCAGGGGATCTAGCAGCACCCGCTCCCACAGAGGAATTAAGTTATCCTCAAGAAGAGGCAATGCTATCCACACCCAATGTTCATTTCTCGTAATATTCAGTGGTTAGCAAGTTAATTCCAAATTACCAACTTCGTAAGGGTTCCGGTATAGACAGAGCAATTCTGGTTAAATTTATGCATTGGACTTATCAAGAACTTTTCCCAGAGCAAAATTTTAGCCATCTTGCTAAAACAGTCGATCGCTATTTATCAACTCAAACTCCTATTTGGTGGGTTGAGGTCATAGATAAACCTGTAACTTCACCAATAGGTTGTCTGTGGTTGGGGAATGCCATAGACCAGGTAGAGGGCGATCGGGTAACTCATATATTTCTGCTGTATGTCTCCCCATCCCATAGACGACTTGGTATCGGTACAGCTTTAGTTACCCATGCAGAAAATTGGGCAAAAGCTAGGGGCGATCGGCAAATTGGTTTGCAAGTGTTTGTCTCTAACCAACCCGCTCTTAATCTTTACCAGAAGTTAGGTTTTCGGTCTGAGTCTATCTTGATGGTAAAATCTTTAAACGAAGGAAGGGGTAAGAATATAGGAAGAGAAAATTGAAAGTTTCTAGGGACGTTGTATGCAACGTCTCTACTCCCACAAACCAACAATATTATGTAGATAATGTTGTTGTGCCAAATAAACGATTTGTAAAAAGAAATTTTTCTCCAATAAGGAAAATTTTTTTCCGGGGTAACAGAAGCACCTTCTAATCAAATTCTGGAACAGATGATGTATGATTCTCTTCGCTCATAAAAAGTACTCTGTTGGTAAAACCAATTCCAATCTGGATGACATAGAGCTTCCCACCTGGCTCCACCTTGAGGACTTAAGTAGTAACCCATATTTAATTTTCCGTCCAACGCAGCCTTAATTTGGGACAGGGTTAAGACCACATCTGGAGTCCTGACTCCCTCTTTAGTAGTTAGTAGGACTAATATATCCCCATTCTGAAACAAGCGATCGCTTGCTGCTGCTACCTCTGTATGACAAAGTCGCCAATCTGATGCAACATTTTTGAGGAATTCACCATCTTTTAAAACTGAGAAAAGAAGCAAATATTCTACCCTGTGGATAGTCATAAATTTTAGAAAAAGTGATGATTCTAGTAGTGCAAAACAATTCTAAAAAAATCTACAAAAAGGAAATTGGAAACTTTTGCCTAGAAAGAGCTTCTCTACATGATAAACTTAAAATCAGAATAAAATTTATTTCAAATCATTTATAAAATAAGTCCACTTACCGAAAAAATTGGGTTTAAAGCCCCGTCCTTCTAGGACGGCTTTTCTTAGAACTAGACTTGATAGTTTTCGTCAGGCGTGTTAGCGTAAGATTATATCGAAGGAGGTCGAGATTCGATGATCATTATTGAGTTCAAAGCATACGGCAAAGTTAACCAATATGCAGCTATTGATGAAGCTATTCGGACGGTTAAATTTATCCGAAACAGCTGTATTCGCCTGTGGATGGATAAGAAGGGAACAGGAAAGTACGACCTTAGTAAATACTGCAAGATACTGGCCAAAGAATTCCCTTTTGCTAATGAATTGAACTCAACAGCTCGACAGGCTGCGGCTGAGAGAGCATGGTCATCAATTTCTCGTTTCTTTGAAAATTGCAAAAAGAAAGTACCTGGAAAGAAAGGGTTCCCCCGATTCCAGAAGCATTGTAGATCGGTCGAATATAAGCAGTCAGGATGGAAAATATCCCCTGACAAAAAGTCGATCACTTTCAGCGACAAGAAGGGAATTGGGAAGCTAAAACTCAAAGGTACGTGGGACTTGTGGCGCTTCGACAAGAAGCAGGTTAAGCGAGTTCGCATAGTCAAAAGGGCTGACGGCTACTATGTTCAGTTTTGCGTCTCTGTGGATGTCACGGAGCAATTAAATCCTGCTGACGCGACTGTGGGACTGGATGTAGGACTAAAAGAGTTCTATACTGATTCCAGAGGAAACACCGAACCTAATCCCCGTTTTTATAGGACTGGGGAGAAACGTTTAAAGTTTGATCAGCGCAGAGTTTCTCGGAAAAAGAAAGGCTCATCCAATCGTAAGAAGGCAGTTAATAGACTAGGTAGACAACACCTTAAAATAAGTAGACAACGTGAAGAGCACGCCAAGAGACTGGCGCGCTGCGTAATCCAGTCTAATGACTTGGTCGCCTACGAAGATTTGAGAGTTAAGAATTTGGTGAAAAACCACTGTCTAGCTAAGTCTATTAATGACGCAGGTTGGTATCAATTTAGAAAATGGTTAGAGCATTTTGGCACTAAATTTGGCAGAGTCACAGTTGCTGTAAATCCTGCATATACTAGCCAAAACTGCTCTGAGTGCGGCGAGGTAGTGAAGAAGTCGCTATCAACTAGGACTCACGTCTGTAAATGTGGTTGCAAGTTAGACCGCGACCACAACGCCGCAATCAACATTCTAAACATAGCCTTGGGTACGGTGGGGCACACCGGAACCTGGATCATTGATCCGAACGCTTTGGGAGATCTGTCCTCTACTTTTCCTGACTCCGGTCTGGTTGAGCAAGACGGGTCGTCGATCAAAGAATCCCCGTCCTTCTAGGACGGGGAGTGTCAACCTATAGATTTACCTACTATATTCAGAATGACTGAGGAACATGATATAAACCAAACAACAACTGATTCGGAACAGTTTCATCAACCGACTGAAGATCAAAAAAAAGACTCTTGGAAAAATCGTATCGCTGAAGTTTGGAATGATACCAGCAACCGTGTAATGAAACTGTTACCCGTAGACCGGGCAGCACAAACATTAGTGCAATGGTTTAGCATTGATGAAGCCAAAGTAGCCGAAATATTAACAAAAGTACGCGCAGAACTTCCCACCACTGAAGCACTATTAATTGGTAAACCCCAAGCAGGTAAAAGTTCCATCGTGCGTGCTTTAACAGGAGTTTCCCCAGAAATAGTCGGTCAAGGATTTCGCCCTCATACCCAACATACCGAACGTTATGCTTATCCTTCCGACGATTTGCCCTTATTGATTTTCACTGATACTGTGGGGTTGGGAGATGTGAAACAGGAAACACCAGTTATTATTGACGAACTCCTCGGAGAATTACAGCAGGAAAGTAACCGCGCCAGAATCTTGATTTTGACCGTAAAAATAAATGATTTTGCTACCGATACATTACGACAGATAGCACAACAGTTGCGACAAGAATATCCAAATATTCCTTGTCTTTTAGCAGTAACTTGTCTCCATGAAGTTTATCCTAACCCTACTGATGACCATCCCAAATACCCTCCAGAATATGAAGAAATAAACCGTGCTTTTGTTTCTATTCAGGAAGATTTTGGGAAGTTGAGCGATCGCTCTGTACTTATCGATTTTACCCTAGAAGAGGATGACTACAATCCTGTATTTTATGGTTTAGAAGCCTTTCGAGATAGTTTAGCAGAATTACTTCCAGAAGCAGAAGCACAAACAATTTATCAATTATTAGACGAACAAGCAAGCAAACAACTGGGTAATATTTATCGAGATGTGGGGCGACGTTATATTTTATCATTTACTATGATGGCAGCCACCGTAGCAGCAGTACCTCTACCTTTTGCCACAATGCCAGTATTAACAGCTTTGCAAGTGTCCATGGTAGGTTTATTAGGAAATTTGTATGGGCAAACAATATCGCCATCTCAAGCAGGAGGAGTTGTTAGTGTTATTGGTGGAGGTTTTGTTGCTCAAGCAGTAGGGCGAGAGTTGATTAAATTTGTGCCTGGGTTCGGGAGCGCGATCGCTGCTTCTTGGTCTGCTGCATATACTTGGGCGTTAGGTGAGAGTGCCTGTGTTTATTTCGGAGATTTGATGGGAGGGAAAAAGCCAGATCCAAAGAAAATTCAAGGTGTTATGCAGGAGGCGTTTGAGTCAGCGAAAGATAGATTTAAAGGGATGAAAAGTTGAGTAGAAATTGCACTTAGGAGCCATGTAAAAATAAGTTGTACAAATTTTATCTGGGATAAATTGTGAAATATAGCTTCTATCAAAAAAACTGTTCAGGTTATTTTTGCACGAGTCCTTAGTATCACGCCCGCTCGGGTAGTGCGTTCATAAAGTTCTTAGGTGGTAGGTGTAATATCATGTCCGGTTGAATACTTACACTTTGGAGAAGGTAAGGCAGCTATGCTGGAGGCAGGAGGCAGAAGGAAAGAAAAGGTTAGAAGGGAAAAGGTTTTTGATCACGCTATTATCCGGACATGATATATAGCGCTGTGCGCAGGGAACAGGCAACAGGGAACAGGGAACAGGGAACAGGGAACAGGGAACAGGGGGAATAAATTGCCGATAATATAAGACTTCTAGCTCTTTTGCCCCTACTACAATTTGTAAATATACCAGCGCTCATTGCTATAAATTCAAGAGGGAACACTGGAAACGGAGCAAAAATTTGGGATATTCCTGTAGTGTATCAAGAAAGTGTGGGAATGGTAAAATTATCATTGTCCCTCAATACTTTCTATTCTAATAGACATCTCCTCCACCCATAGGCAGTAGGCAGCTTTGCTGTAGGCAGTAGGGAACCCACCCCTCGCCCCTCCCCCTCCCAGGAGGGGAAATAATTGATATATCTAGTGTGATAATTGATTTTATTTTTTATTATAGGAGATGTCTAATATAGCGCTGTGCGCAGGCAACAGGCAACAGCTCATCTGGCAACAGGGGGAATAAATTGCCGATAATATAAGAATATATCCCATTAATAGTCAAATTATGATGAAGCTATCCCACTATTTTTAACAAGTTTATTTGTTTAAGTAAAATGTGTTTTAAAAGCTTGATTTTTCGTTTTTAACTATCAACATATTTAGAGTTTTTAGCAAAAGTCTTATTAGTGGGATAGGTTCTTTGTAATTCTCTCTCCTCCTGACTCCTGACTCCCCTTCCTGGGAGGGGCGCGCGGGTGGGTTGACTCCTAAGTAATTAGGATTAATATCATACACGTGCTTCAGCAACGCCGAGAAAAGTAGCCTAGTTTGATGAAGATTTGATGAAGATGTAGCCTAGTTTGATGAAGATTTGATGAAGATTTGATTAAAATTATAACTTCCTATTGCTTTTGTTTTTTTTTAAGATTATCGTTGTGATTAAAGATAACCAAATAAAAGGAAACAACCATGAAAAGTCTTAACTATAGCCAACTCAACCCAGAGCAAAAACAACAAATCAGCAATTTAATTGCACAGATGGAAGGGCAACAACAAAATAGCAACTGTGCTGTTCGCTTCGTTGCTCGCGGCGCTACTGGTGGTGAGTTTGGTGGCGGCCCTATTCTTAACTAATAGAGTAGACTAAAATCAAGGATTTGATCTAGCCTTCTCCCAAATAGATCGACATTGAAATGCCTCAATAATAAAAGGAAACAACCATGAAAAGTCTTAACTATAGCCAACTCAACCCAGAACAAAAAGAACAAATCAGCAATTTAATTGCACAGATGGAAGGGCAACAACAAAATAGCAACTGTGCTGTTCGCTTCGTTGCTCGCGGCGCTACTGGTGGTGAGTTTGGCGGCGGCGGAGGCAACCCTGGCGGCGGCCCTATTTTTAACTAATAGAGTAGACTAAAATCAAGGATTTGATCTAGCCTTCTTCCAAATAGATCGAGATTGAAATGCTGTTGGTTCAACCATGAATACCTATGGATAAGTAACCAACTCAAACAGTAGGGACGTTGTATACAATGTCCCTACTATAATATTAAAATCAGGACTTACGCAGAAACCGGGTTTATAAAGGAAATTTCGTGGTTTGAACAACAAGAGCAGGGCAATAAACCCGGTTTATTGGTTGGGAAAGCGTAAGTCCTGAAAATGTAAAAGTAAAGTTATTCTATTAGATGTAGATGGAGCTGTAATGTCAATAAACACAGAGCTAGACCTTAAAATAGGTGAAGATCAATATGAATTTGGTCAATCAAGTTTTTTTTGGACTGACCCTAAACTGTTTGACGATCGCCAACAGCAGAATATTAATACCCTGATCGCCATACAACAAGTTTTGATGCGTCACCCTAGGTTTGAAGGTTCTGAGGAAGACATTTCGGAGATTCAAGAATTTTTAGAAGTTTATCATCAAATCGCTACAGAAGCATCAGAAAAGTTTAGCTTAATTTGGTCAGATCCTTTTGCCAATCATTGGTGTCTATTGGCGTTAGACCTAGTCACAGCAACCATAACTAAGAAACCTTTACCCCTCGTTACTCAAGAATATTGTCAGGCAATTCAACAAAAAACACCTCTTCAAGCACTAATATTTCACCTCAATCAGTTTAAGTTATTTGCACTTGCTTACGGTTTTCTGTCTCAGCAAAGTTATCAATTTAAAACCCCTTTAATTTGTCATTTACCAGTAGCAATTCCAGGTACATCTCTTTACCTAGAAGGGAATGGAAAAATAGAAATTTACGGTATTAATTCAGAAAAATTAGAAGTTGTAGTCACAAACAACAAACAAACCCTAGAATTAACCCCAGATGCAACATTAGGTGACGAAAATTTGAAAGTAGGCAAATGCCCAACCATTCAACTTCCCAGTCGGGAATTACGATTTCAACCTTATTGTTTTAATTCTCCAGCTTTTCCAGATGGTCAAGCAGTTGTTGAAGCAGGAATGAAGTATCAGGGGCAATATGTCACTCTAGTCAAAGATGGACTAGCACTGATTGAGCAATATCATCCTCAGAGTTTTGAGCAATTGCATTATTTTATGCAGGTATTAGCTCTCAAACCGATAGGTGTAGGAAATTTCACCAACCTCAGTAGCTCAGATTTTTCTGGCGCTCTAATTTGTAGCGTGATTGAAAATCCTTATAGATTAGCTGATAACTTTATTCACGAGTTTCACCATAATCGCTTATTCTTGATTGAACAAAATAATCCCCTTTTGTTGGACTCAGTTGAAGAGAGTCAAGGTAACAATTTGTATTATTCGCCTTGGCGTTTAGATTTGCGTCCCCTACGAGGAATTTTCCATGCCATATATGTTTATACACCCGTTGCTCAGTTCTGGTTAAATGTTTATCGAGCAAACCCTACTGGTGAACTTTTAGACTTTACCAAAAGTCAACTTATTAAGATTCCTTTACAACTGCAAATCGGACTTGAGCAGTTGCGCAAATATGCCAAATTCACTCCGGTAGGTCAGGATCTTTTTAATGAATTAGAAAGACAACTTGCTCAGATTAACCAAGAAATTACTCAACTTCAAATCCCCTCAGATGTGTCTGACCTAGACTTTCAACGAAATGGGTCTTTTCTTTATAATCTACGACCGGGAACTGCCCAATTTTTGACAGTTAAAGAAGCAACGTTAAATCACATCAAGCGTTTTGATTATTTTCAACAAATTGATACTCAATTACAAGCAAATTTAGGTTTAGATGGGTTCTCTAAGAATGAAATAGGAGAAAAAGCAGCAGCGATCGCCTACGGGGAAAAAGTGACGGGAACTGTTGAGTTCGTATCCTCCCTAGCAGAAACCTTAAAACAAAAAATCGAACGCTTTTCTGAAAGCGAAATAATTGATTTGAGGGAAGAGCAAGGAGTAACCAGAACTTATGGTGAGCTTTGGCAACAGTCCACAACCTTACTCGGTTACTTACAAGCACAAGGTTTATCTCCTGGGGACTTTGTCATCATTCATCTTGAACATTGTCATAATTTTGTAGCAGCGGTTTGGAGTTGTTTTTTGGGTGGTTTTGTCGCCGTACCTGTGACAATTTCTCCCAATAGTTCTAACACAACTACTCAAAATGCCAAACTGCAACAGGTTTGGCAAGGGTTAGATAATCCTGTAATTTTGACAACCAAGAATCTGACAGAAACAATTAACGATATTCTCAAAGATTCTACTCCTAACCTACTAACTATCGAAAAATCTCAAGAATTTGCTCCGAGTCAGAATTTCCATTCCAACCAACCTGAAGATTTAGCTCTATTGCTCACCAGTTCCGGTACAACAGGTACTCCAAAACTGATTTCTTTTGATGCGGTTACAGTTATTAGCCAATTTTTGTCAGGGAATGAGAAATCTGAATCATCTTACTGCTCCTTGACTTGGGTTCCTTTTGATAATGCGTCAGGATTTGGTATTGTCAACCCGAAATCAGGAAAAACTCTTTATCTTCCTGCAGAACGCTTTTTCGGAAACCCTATACTTTGGTTAGATATTGTCGATCAATACAAGGTGAAGGGAACGGTCTTAACGAATTTTGCCATGACACAGATTATGGAGCAAATTCAGGAAATTTCCGAACCTCACTGGGATTTGACTTCAATCGAAACCATTGGTTTAGGAGCGGAAAAAATTGTGCCTCAAACTTGCCGTTCTTTTTTACAGACCTTACAACCATTGGGATTGGGTGCGGATGTCCTTAATGTTGGTTATGGTCTTTCTGAAACGGGAGTTGTTGCTAGTAACCGTGAGTGGATAGCAATGGGTTATAACCAGCGTGGCGAACAATTTGTGCAAATTGGTAAACCTTTACCGGGTTGTGGGATTCGTATTGTTGATGACCAGGATAATTTACTCAATGAGGGTGAGGTTGGTCGTATTCAGATTTGGGGTGTCAACAGAACTGGTGTATATTACAATAATCCAACATTGAATAGGACGCTTTTTACAGAAGATGGTTGGTTGAATACTGGAGATTTAGGATTTCTCAATCACAATTACCTGACGGTGACAGGACGAGAAAAGGAGATCGTCATTATCAATGGTAAGAATTATTCCTGTCAGGAAATTGAATTAGTAGTCGAAGCAGTTGAAGGGGTTGAACCTTCTTATACTGTTGCCTGTAATATTCGACAACAAGAAAGTGATACTGATGAGTTAGCTATTTTCTTCAATACACTAATTACGGAAGAAAGTCAATTAGCCAATTTAGCTAAACAAATTCGGGGAAAAGTAACTCAAACCTTGGGTATAAATCCCAATTATATAGTTTTAACTGAAAAATCAGCGATTCCGAGAACAGCAACGGGTAAAATTAAACGCTTACAACTTAAACAGAGTTTGGAAGCTGGTGAATTTGATGCCATCATCAAATGGATAGATGCACTCATTCAGCAAACGTTAGAACATACATTTGTTGGTCCTCGCAACGAATTAGAACGCCAACTGACTCAGATTTGGGAAAAAGTTTTAGGAATTCAACCTATCGGAATCTATAATAATTTCTTCGATTTAGGAGGACAGTCTATCTTGGCAGTTAAACTATTGGCTGAAATTGAAAAAATTGTTCACAAAGATTTACCTTTAGCTGCTCTGTTTCAAGCTCCAACAGTTGAAAAACTAGCGAAGATTTTATCTGAAGAGAAATGGTCATCATCTTGGCAATCATTAGTCCCTATTCAACCACTGGGCGATAAAACACCCTTATTCGCTATTCATCTTCTCGGTGAAGGTTTAAGTTTTTACCGACCTTTGGCAAGTTACTTGGGTCAAAGACAACCAATTTATGGGCTAAATTATGGATTAGCGGCAAAAAAAGGGAAAGAAGAAAAAGTTTCTCTACCTCCTACTAAAGATTTAGCAGCTCACTACATTCAAGAAATGCAAGCTTTTCAACCCCAAGGACCTTATATATTATTAGGTGTATCTAATGGAGGAAATGTAGCTTTTGAAATGGCAAAACAGCTTCACGCACAAGGTCAAACAGTTGCCAAGTTAATTTTGTTTGATACCATACATCCAAATGTTAAGCTTCCCCCAAACTGGAACAAGATTTCTCGTTTCCAGAAATTAATTTTAAATGTGATACGAAATATTGATATTCATTGGGGTAATTTTCTATTATTTGAACCTCAAGAGAGACTACCTTACTTATTCGACAAGGTACAAAAATTGTTAACTAAGTTGTTTACCCAATTTCCTAAAAAATTATATCTATCTATTAGGTCATCAATTTCTAATGTTACTAAAAAGCATCACAAAATAAATTCTCCGTCTGTATCTCCTCAATGCTATACACCACATTCATATCCGGGTAAAATAACTCTTTTTAAAGCTAAACATACAACTATAACATCTTCCGATCCTACAAATGGATGGGAAGGTGTAGCTGAAGAAGGACTAGAAATTTATAACATTCATGGCGCTCATAGTAAGATTCTCTCAGAACCCAGTGTGCGCATCTTAGCTGAAAAAATGAGGTCTTGTCTACAAAGCACTCTAGACATTGACTCATAATTTACATCTTTCCATCCAGGGGTTAGTTCTTTCTATGACCCATCTAGCTTTAACTGGAACAATTCCTGTTTTTCCTTGCTTTTCTTTGTCTACTTAGGGTTTGCGCTTCACTAGTCTTTTAGTAGGGGTAGGAGACAACCCACCTCTAACCCCTCCCAGGAGGGGAATACTGGAGACAGGAGACAACCCACCCCTCACCCCTCCCCCTCCCAGGAGGGGAGGAATGGGAATGAGCGAGGAGGTAGGAGCAAGAATTGTCAATTTGGGATTTTTCTACCATAGTCAGCCCAAAATACTAGCTTTTTGCAGCTCACAGGCACCGAAAAGCTGGCACTTTTTTGAACCCCAAAAAGGCTAATACCTTTATTTATCAATACTTTGAGAATTAATCAGCAAGCCCTACTTATATCATGTTCCCCCGGAGGGGGAGCTACGCTAACGGTTGAATACTTATAAATAAATGTTGTGAGTCCTCAGGAGTCAGGAGGACCGAGTCAGGAGGAAATATTGGAGAAAAAGAGGAAATATTGGAGAAAAGTAAAGACAATTT
>NZ_JAAHGB010000033.1:0-71964 GCF_010672695.1 Okeania sp. SIO1H4 | reverse complement strand
AATATAAGTATTTAGGAAAAGGGGGAAGTGAAGCTCATATTGATGCAGTTGAAAAAATGACTCGAAGGAATCTTATTGATGAGTTGGAGAGAGTTGTTCATTCCCTTCAAGAAAGTTATTTAGATATTTGTTTTGGTGGAGAAATTGAACCAGACCCATCCTATGATCTTCAGGATGATAAATAATGTGAGAAACGAAGATAATTCCAGATTTGATTTCTAATACAATCACCGATTAGTTAGTGTAATACTTACGCTAACCACTTTTTCTTTTTGTCCAAAGTCCAATATTCGACAAAAAGCTATCATTATAAATGTAGAGATCTGTACAGTCGTTATCTACATATTGTCAGAACCGATCTATCTAAACAATTCTTATTTCTAGCTTCTATATTTATTATAGGCAATCTACCTAACATTTAGATAATTTTTTTTTCGGGAATTTTTTGATGTTTTTTACCTTCCTATTTCTGGATTATTCATCTCCGGAAACTAAGTTTTTTCCCAGGTATTACAAGGGATTAAAGTTAATGTCGGAGAAGTATATTTCAAGAAACTTTTGCTTAAGCAAAGCCAGAGCTTTAATAAACTGAAGTATTAGCCAGTAAATCACAAACAATGAAACTGTGATACTTGGAATAAATAATATCATCATCAACATTAATTCTGGTTGTTTATGTGCTGCGTTCAAAAAACATAAAATCCATTCTTCTTAATTTCCCGAACATTTAAAAAGTAAATTAAGCCCTTGGATTGTAAAGAGAACCGTACAAATAAGTATAAAAAATCCCTGAGCAAACTAATATCTTGAGATAACTCCTGAGAATCTGCTGTTTAAACATGCAAAACTTCATTAATTTGCTCAGATTCCTCCTCAGTTTTAACCTGCTCAGAATTACCAGAATAATTATCATATTCTGAAGTATCTTCCCTTTTTTTAACACCCCTGATTAGATTAGGAAACAATTTGAGTCTGATCTCAGTCAATAATTAATTAACACTGATGACAAAATCATAGAATTATCTAATTTATAAACGGCCTAAAATATGACCATTGCCAATCTTTATTATTATTTTAATATTAGAGACAAATCATAAACAGAAATGGGAGAAAATATAGTAGCAATATAGACATATTTCCAGAAAATCTTAGCTAAAATCAAAAACATAATTAGGAGATAAATATTATGTCAGACCTTGACCGTGGAATAATGAAATTTAAGGGAGCAGATACTCCCAGCGCGATCGCCATTTCTGCGATTGTGATTCTAGGTGCAATAGTCTTTCTTCTTTTGTGGGGACTTAGTACCGCTTATACAGTTGGCTAGTTAACAACAATACAAGTTTTCTAGAGACGTTCTGGCGGAACGTCTCTTTAAGATATTTAATTTTCAATTAAAATCCAATTTATTTAGAATATAGTAATATTAAATAGTAATATTAAAAGGATATAAAGAACTTAAAAAAAATAATTTACGATTTATTCCATTTGTCATAAAATGCTGCTATAAATAATAACAAGAATCTCAATGATTTTGGATTTTTTGCCAGTTGCTGATTCTATCAATATCATATTAGTTTAATAGAAGTTATTTCAGATAAACCTAGTTTGGAGCTATATTATTAGATATGACTGCTGAAAAAAAAATACATCACCAACAAACTTTAAGTCCTAGTATCTTAGCAGGATGTATGGGCTTTATGATGATTTGTGCTTGGGCATTTGCAGGTCCTAAAGCTTTTGAAAAACCTACTATTGATGTTCAATTGACTGAAACTGAAGATGTAGATGATAAAACAGAAGTTACTCAAGTACAAAGAATAGAAACTGAAACAACTGATACAACAACCACTGAAGCAGAGTCTATAACTACAACTACAGAAACTACAGAAACCGAAACAACTACTACAGCAGAGTCTCCCACTCCCATCACAACTGATACAACAACCACTGAAGCAGAGTCTATAACTACAACTACAGAAACCACAGAAACCGAAACAACTACTACAGCAGAGTCTCCCACTCCTATTACAACTGATACAACAACCACTGAAGCAGAGTCTATAACTACAACTACAGAAACCACAGACACTGAAACAACTACTAGCTCAGTATCTACTTCTCCATCTGCGACCGTATCACCTACTACTAATATTACTACTACCTCTGGATCTGGAACTGCACAACCAACTGCTACATCATCGCCAGAAATCGAAACTTCTGCTGCTACCTCTACTAACACATCTACAACATCTCAACCACAAGGCAAGAATTTGAGTAAAGCCAAAACTTTAGGTCAAGTAAAATTTGGATTTGATGAATTTGAATTATCTCCCCAAGCAGAGCAAACTATAAATAGTCTCATCTCAGAAATTAAAGAATACGATCCTAATAAAGTTACGATTAGAGTTGAAGGTCATACATCTCAGGTCGGTGGTGCTCAGTTAAACCAAGAAATATCTCAAGACCGAGCAAATGCAGTAGTCGAATATTTGAAACAGCAGAATTTACCATATCAGGTTGTTGGCAAAGGAATGGGATTTTCTCAACCACTCCCTGGTAGCGATCCTGCTGCTGATGTCAATCAGCGAACAGTAATTATTTTGACACCCGCTAATTAACTTTGAACTTCTTCACAAAATCAATATTAATTTTTAACTCTTATTTTTCGACTGGCAGATGCCAAATTCTAGGATTTAATGCCAGTTTTTGTCTGTTTAAGACCTTTGACTTGCTTTATAGCAGAAAGAAGAAGGAAGAAGTAAAGAAGGAAGAAGGAAAAAGAAAAAATATTGTGTTGTCTGAGTTTTAAGCTCTCGATCTGTTCGCACCCTTTCCTTCGACTGCCATACCTTATTTGGCCATAGGTAATATGCTATATTATAAAGACTATTCCCGATCAAAATTAATAACTCAGAACTCTAAATGTCTACAAAACCTACCATTTCATTCTCTCACTTAGGGTGCGAAAAAAATCGTATCGATACCGAACATATCATAGGTTTACTAGCACAAGCGGGTTATCAAGTAGATGCTAACGAAGAATTAGCAGATTATGTAGTCGTTAACACCTGTAGTTTTATTCAAACTGCCAGAGAAGAATCTGTTCGTACTTTGGTAGAATTAGCAGAAGCTAACAAAAAAATAGTCATCGCAGGTTGTATGGCGCAACACTTCCAAGAAGAATTACTTGCAGAGTTACCAGAAGCAGTAGCACTTGTGGGGACTGGTGATTATCATAAAATAGTTGATGTGATGCAACGGGTAGAAAAAGGCGATCGCGTCACAGAAGTCTCCCCTCAACCCACCTATATTGCCGATGAAACAACCCCACGTTACCGCACCACATCCGAAGGAGTTGCTTATGTGCGAATAGCTGAAGGTTGTGATTATCGTTGTGCTTTTTGTATTATTCCTCATCTACGAGGAAATCAGCGATCGCGCACCATAGAATCTATTGTCACTGAAGCTCAACAACTAGCAGACCAAGGGGTAAAAGAAATCATCCTCATCTCCCAAATAACCACTAACTATGGAATCGATATTTATGGCGAACCCAAACTCGCCGAACTTCTCCGCGCCCTAGGAAAAGTTGATATACCCTGGATTAGAATGCACTATGCCTATCCTACAGGTTTGACTCCCAAAGTAATAGCTGCTATTCAAGAAACTCCCAATATTTTACCCTATCTAGACTTGCCTTTACAACATTCTCATCCCCAAATATTGCGGGCCATGAATAGACCTTGGCAAGGTCGGGTTAATGATGATATAATCGAAAAAATAAAAGCAGCTATGCCCAATGCCGTGTTGCGGACAACCTTTATAGTGGGCTTCCCTGGTGAAACGGAAGATCATCATGCACATTTAGTGAAATTTGTCAAGCGTCACGAGTTCGATCATGTTGGGGTATTTACTTTCTCTCCAGAAGAAGGAACCCCCGCCTATAGTTTGCCTAATCAGTTGCCCAAAGCAGTGATGGACACCCGTAGAGAAAAAATTATGCAAGTCCAGCAGCCCATATCTGGAAAACAGAATCAAAAATCAGTGGGACAAGTAGTTGATGTACTGATTGAACAGGAAAATCCTCAGACAGGAGAGTTGATTGGTAGGTCACCACGGTTTTCTCCAGAAGTGGATGGACTTGTTTATCTCCAAGGTAAAGCTCGTTTGGGTTCAATTGTGCCAGTGATGATTACAGATGCAGATGTTTACGATTTGTATGGTTATGTAGATTTGAGTAAATCAAGCAATTAGTCATTCAGTTGAAGTGTAGGGTACATTTTTAGGGATTGCCAAAGCATCATTAGACACATAAAGTCTTGCAACTAAATGATACTTATGAAGATATAAACTATACTGGGCTTCTTGCGCAACTTAAAATCTTAACACATTACAATATATACATCAGAAATTCTTCTTAACTTTGATTGCTTTACAGACTTTACATGTAACGCCTGTATCACTTTTAAGTAACTTCTGTAAAAAGTGTGTAATGTCCCAAAACCTCTACATCAATGTACAAAATCTAAAAAATTAAGTTAATTCCAGGAAAATATGTAATAAATGTGGCAAATGTTAAGTCATTTGTTATTATGTTAATCATTATGAAGATAAAGACGAGCTACCCAAAGGGAGCTGTTAAGTATCATAAAATACCTACGGTAATGTAGGTAGATACGCTGGGACATGGAAAACCTCAAAATTAAGGTCATTTTTTCTTCCTTTGTCCAACGGAAACTTGATATATACAACAGCTTAACGATAGCCAAATATTGGCTCTAACCTTTCTCAACAGACCCTCTAGGAAATTCCTCTCTATGGCCGTAGGTTTAGGAGTGAGACGAAAGGAAACTTAATCGCAGGGGCTTAAAATTCCTGAGATTGATATGTGTGAGACAGTAGTAATTTCTATATCTTTATATTGTAGTGGTTGATAACCTACCTGACTTACTTAAAAGGTCGTAGAAACAATATAAATTTTCTATTATATCTACTAGCGGTAGTTCAGGTAATCAGACAAACTACATAACTTAATAATGTTCATGTTTGTCTGCCTGTAAAATCGGAAAGCCTCTACAAAAAAAATCAGAATTTATCCGCCTTGAGAAGCAGGGTGGCTGCGCTGATTCTCCTTTTGAGGAGATTTAAACGCCAGTATAAATTTGAGATATGCGGTCGGCTCGACCGTAAATGCTTGTGGATGAGTAACCGCCGACGGCCTCAGTTGAAGCAAGAAGTAAACGTCAATTTGTCACTTTATGTGACGCTTTGTATCAGTTTTATAGAGCAGGTACTTCACTATACCCAACTAGAGAGAAAAGGAACAGGCATTTTGCCTTTAATTCTGTCGTCGATCTTCAGGTTAAAACCTAGCCGTTGAGAACATACAGACACTACTAAAATGTTAGCTATCAGTTTAGTAGATTTAGTAGAAACTGTGATTGGCAAAGGCATACTGCCCTACCAAATAACTACAGGTTTATCGTGAGCAAGGGCTGATAAGCAGCTATAGTTGAGCATAAATCTGCCTCCAAGTTGGGTAACAAAACCAGATGTAAAATAATTTACTTAGGAGAATGAATGGATTTATCGTTTGCAAATTTAGGAATTTCACAAGAGCGTGTAAATCATCTGGAAACAATTGGTTTTACTGAACCTACTCCGATTCAAGTCCAAGCAATACCTCATTTGCTGGCAGGAACCGATATTGTAGGTCAAGCCCAAACAGGAACAGGTAAAACCGCAGCGTTTTCGTTACCCATATTGGAGAGAATTGAGCTGGAGACAAAGGCAGTTCAAGCTTTGATTTTGACTCCCACTCGTGAGTTAGCGCTGCAAGTTACAGAAGCGATTCGTCAAATTGCTGGTTTGGATAACAAGAGTCCAACGAAACATCGATTACAGGTCTTAACTGTTTATGGCGGTCAATCTATTGAACGTCAGATTCAGCGCCTTCAAAGAGGTGTTCATATCGTAGTTGGAACGCCAGGACGGATTCTGGATATGCTGAGTCGCAATAGTTTAAAACTAGATAGTTTGAAAATGATGGTTTTAGACGAAGCTGACGAAATGTTGAGTATGGGTTTTATTCAGGATGTAGAAAGAATTTTGGATGCAGCACCCACTGAACATCAAACAGCTTTCTTCTCTGCTACCATGGACTACTCAATCAAGAAACTGGTGAATAAATATTTGCGATCGCCAGTAACAGTCAAAGTTGCTCAACAAAAGACAACTCCGAAGCGAATTTCTCAGATTGCTTACATGGTGCCTCGTGGTTGGCCGAAAGCTAAAGCCTTACAGCCAGTTCTAGAACTCGAAGACCCAGAAGCAGCTTTGATATTTGTGCGGACAAGGCAAGCAGCGGCTGAACTAACAAACCAATTACAGTCAGCAGGTCATAGTGTTGATGAATATCATGGTAACTTGAATCAATCCCAACGAGAACGGTTGCTAAGTCGCTTTCGTAATCAACAAGTACGTTGGGTAGTGGCAACTGATATTGCAGCTCGTGGTTTAGATGTGGACCACTTAACTCATGTGATTAACTACGATTTACCTGATAGTGTGGAAAATTATGTTCACCGTATTGGTCGTACAGGTCGTGCAGGTCGTGAAGGTACAGCGATTTCGTTAATTAATCCTTTAGATAAGCGGAAGTTACGGTTGATAGAACGTCATCTACGTCAACGTTTGGATACTCGCTCGATTCCTAAGCGGTCTCAAATTGAAGCCCGACAGTTGCAGAAGTTACAGAATAAGGTACGAGATGCTCTGAGTGGGGAACGAATGGCTTCTTTCTTACCATTGATTGCTCAGTTGGGTGAAGAGTATGACCCCCATGCGATCGCTGCAGCAGCTTTACAGATAGCTTATGATGAAACTCGTCCTGCTTGGATGGGGCCTGATTATGCTCAGGAGGAAGAAATCCCTGTCTATGAAACTCCGAAGCCAAAGCCAAAGCCACGCTCACCGAAGATTCGTCATCAAAAACCTTCTCCTAAAAATCAGAGGAGAGATGGTGACAATTTTGTAGAAGAGGCTTCTGTGTCACGCAATAATTAAGTTACTTATTTCAACGTTGGTTGAAGACCCGCCCTCAGGAGAGTGCGGGATAATCCTATGGGAAAACCAATATTGATTGGTTTTTTTTTCAAACCATGTGCTATAATACTTAAATTGAGGCTGCTGGGCTAGCAGTGTCTAGGGGAGCCATCGGATTGGTGACGTACTGTGGAGCGACCTTAAGACCAAAAAGAGGGAAAGACCTCGGAGGCAGATCCTCTGTTAGCGCAGCTCCTCCGGAGGAGGCAAGAGGGAACAGAAAAACCTAATCAGTGATGGTTAGGAATCCCACGTTGTCGCCTAAGCGCAACGTCGAGAGGATATCAATTCTGGCTGAAATAGTCGAATAGTAATTTTAGAGATGTGGGCGATCGCGTCTCTAAATTTTTTTTAAGGATTTTTACTATTATATCATGTCTGTTTGAATAACCACAATCAAAAATTTAGGGAGTAGGGAGCAGCGGTGCGACCCCGCGGGGTGCGACAGACGCAAGCGGTCGATCTTTGGAGCTTCCCGTAGGGTGAAATGGCGAGGAAACCCGCTCTGGCAGATCCGTTGCGCTAACGCCATATCCAATCGACCAAGGCAAGGAACGCTCACCAAGAGAGGGAGTAGGGAGCACCGGAACTGATAGTGAGGCGATCGCTAAGGTCAGAGAAACTCTTCAATACACAATAGAAACTAAACAGCAAGAAAATTTTGTTTTCCAATTTGCTCAAGAATTAACTCCTGAAAAACTAACACTTTCAGCACTTTAAGAAATTGATTTGTTTGAATTTAACCATTTGGATAAATATTTACTACCTTAACAAGTAACCTATCTAAATCAGATTTAGTATCAGTTATATCAAGTTTGATTAAATATTTATGGAACAGGAGAAAAGTTTAAAATATATCCTCTCCCCCCTCCCTTTATTCAGGATATTTTTTCCCTGTTTCCTCTTAATTTGATTCAGGATATTTTCTACACAACCCAAATCATCCTGTTATATTTTTTAGGATTTTTTTTAGATGCTAAATTATCCTGAATTTAAGATTTTTTTTGCCTTAATTATGCTTGTTTTAATAATTCAGCTCGGATGCAACCTTTTTCCCACTTCCACTTAGGTAGAGATTCTTGGGGAAGAAAAATTGCCCAGATTGAACCTCCAGGACTTTTATAAAAACCCGTAATTTCAGCTTCTACAATACTACTCCAGGGTGCTGATACTAAAATCTTATCCCCCGAACTAAAAACTTTTCCGTTAGCATTGGTGACTTGTTGGATAGATTCTTTTAGCTTTGGTTTTCCTGGTTTTTTGGGTCTTTCTGATTTACTTATTGGTTTTCCTAATTGCCTTTCATTCGTACCTTCTGTTCTTGATGAGGGGCTATTTTTTATTGAATTTGGTTTTTCTACTTTTGACTCAATTTGTTCGTGAAGCGCCTCCTTTGGAGAATTTGGCTCAATAGGCTGTTTTGGTCTAACAGGTCTCCTAATTGCTATTATTTCATGGCTCATCCACTTAACTCCCTATACCTGATTTTAGCTTTGCTTCTGTCTATGATAGCACTGTTAAAATTGTGCTTTTGTTTTGAGTGGCCAAAATTATTATTTTGGTTTCTATATTACACTTTTTATCAGAATTAATTTGTGTTCTGGAGTAACATATCTCTATCAATTAATGATTAAGGGTTACAATTAAACTTCTAATTTTCAGTTTTGGAATCAGGAAAATATTCTTAATTAAAACTATTTTTTTTATAATTGTAGATGTCAAAATGAGTAAATTGTTTCATGCCATAATCAACTAAAAAAGGCTCTACCACAATAATGATGATTGGTAATATTTTAGATGGACGCTATCAAATTATTAAAATTATTGAATCAGGGGAAATTGGCCATGCTTATCTGGCCTTAGACATTCGTCGTCCTGGAGAAGCACAATGTTTTATTAAGCATCTACAACCAAGTATTTATGATCGAAGATTAATTAATATCGTTCGCGATCGATTTCAAAAAGAAGCACAGATGCTAGAAAAGCTTTCTCAACATGATCGAATTCCTAAACTACTTGCATATTTTGAAGAAGATCGAGAGTTTTTTCTAGTTCAATCTTTTATTCCTGGTCAATCTTTAGACAATGAAATATTACCTGGTAAACCCCTATCTGAAAAACAAGTAATTTTAATTATCAATGAAGTATTAGAAATTTTAGTATTTGTGCATGAAAATAGTGTTATTCATCGAGATATTAAGCCTGCTAATTTAATTAGAAGAAAATCGGATAATCAATTAGTATTAATTGATTTTGGAGCTGTTAAAGAAATTAATATTGGTCAGCAAAATCCTACAGCTAGGATTGGCACAATGGAATATATGCCAATTGAACAATTTGAATATAATCCCCAATTAAATAGTGATATTTATGCTTTAGGAATGATTGGCATTCAGGCAATTACGGGATTGCCTAGCAGCGAATTATCGAAACTAAAGGATAATGAAAATGGTGAAAAAAAAGAGATTTTTTGGCGATACCTAACAAATTGTTCTACTTCTCTAGCAGATATTTTAGATAAAATGGTGCGCTATAACTTTCACGAACGTTACCAGTCAGCAGCAGAAGTTATAGCAGATTTAAAAAAAATTAATGAGTTTCCAAGTTTCGCTACAGATAATAAAGAAATTTATCGGGAAGAGGTTATTCGTCGAGCTAGCGATAGAGGAGATATTTCTATTGTCGGGAGAAGAATTTTAGATGAACTTAGAGAAAGTTTAGAACTCTCCCGGGAAGAAACGGAAATAATTGAGGATGAAGTATTAAATCCTTACCGTAAATATCGGATGAAAGGAGAAAGATATGAAGAAACATTAAAAGCTGCGATTCAGGAAGAATATCCTTTTAGTCAAGAAACTCGCCAGGAGTTAGAGCGTCTACAGCAAATTTTAGGACTAACTCAAGAAGATATAGAATTAATAGAAAACAGAGTTTTACCAAAATCTCTACTTACTAAATTTAAAAAAATATTTAGCAATAATAACAAACAATCATCTTTTAACTGGCAGTTGATTTTAGGATTTATCGCTACCTTAATTGTAATAATCTTTGCTATATATAGATATCTTAAATTCCAAAATTATTTACAATTACGTCAACAACAAGTATTACAACAGCAAGAACAAGAATCGGCAAAATTTAATTTTGTAAAAAACTTATACATAGAGCGCAACTATGAAGAATGTATCAATCAAGGAACTTTAATTAGTGAAAAATCTAGCATTTTTGCTGAAGCTCAATCTCTTTTACAAAATTGTCAACAAGGTCTAAATTGGCAGAATTATCAAGTTGAAGATTTGTCTAGGTTTAATGCTTCTATAGGCGCTCTTGCATTTAGTGATAATGGCGAAAATTTAGTTACTGGAAGTAGAGATACAACAGTAAAAATTTTAGAAGTTCCTACAGGAAAAATTATCAACACATTAGCTGCAGATGATTCTCCAATTTGGTCAGTTGCTTTGAATAATAATGGTACTAAATTAGTGGTAGGTACTTATGATTGGAGAGTAATGATCTGGAATTTGGAAACAGGAGAATTATTTCGAGTATTTGAACATTGGGCACCTGTTTGGTCAGTTGCTATGAGTTCTGATAATCAAACAATTGCTAGTGCTAGTGGAGATAAAACAGTTAAAGTTTGGGATTTAGAAACAGGTTTCTTAATTTTTAATTTCCCCGATCACTCAGATGTAGTTTATTCTATTGCTATTAGTCCTGACGGCAGAATATTGGTTAGTGGTAGTGCAGATCAAACTATAAAAATTGAAGATTTATATACTGGAGAATTAATTAATACATTGACTGGACATGAAGGAGTAATTAGGTCTGTTGATATTAGTCCAGATGGGGAAAAAATAGTGAGTGGGAGTTACGATAATACTATTAAAATTTGGAGCTTAAAAACAGGAGAATTAATCAAAACTATTCTTGGTCATACTGCTGAAGTTGTATCTGTTGATATTAGCGAAGATGGTCGATATATTGCTAGTGGCAGTAAGGATAATAATATTAAGATATGGGATTTAGAAACAGGAGAATTAGTTAGTACTTTGACCGGGCATAAAGATGAGATTTATACAGTTACTTTTAGTCCTGATGGTAATAGTATTGCTAGTGGTAGTAAAGACAGAACTATTAAAATTTGGCGACGATAGTAAGAGATAATTAATAATGGATAATGAATAACTTAAGATTTCTAGTTACAAAACTATTAAACTATGAGTAAAATAAAAAGTACCACAGAATATCCAATTACAATAGAGAACAATGGTATAATTCTCCTGAAGCCACAACAGTATATTCATGTTCTTGACAATAACACTGGTGTTATCAGACTAGAAATAGGCCCTCAAACCATTACCCTTGGAGATGCAGAAAGGTTAGTCTGACAACCACAACTGACAATTGTAGTTCCACCTCGCCATTATTGTGTAGCAGCTAACCCTGTACTAAGAAATATAGCAATGAGCGCTCAGGTATTTACAAGGCCCAGTTCAAAGTGCATTTTAGAAAAGGTGTACAAAAAATAATGTGTAAATATGCCAGCGCACATTGCTATAGTTCAGATCAACTTGTGGCCGATGAGTATGGTTAAATTAGACTCAAATATGGCGATCTGGAAATTCGCTTTGCTCAAGACCCTTTCCCACTATATCCAGGAGAAATACTCGAAGAAGATGTAACTCAACTACAAGTAATTGACACAAACCAAACTCTACGTCTCAAAGCAATACGAGATTTTACTGATACAGTTATCGTTGCAGGAGAGTCTCAAACTGTCACTCGTACGACAGGGGATGAATGGTTATTTGAGGGGCCAGGAACTTACACTCCCAGGGTAGAAGTTGAAGTGGTAGTCACAGTTATAGCTAAAATAATTAAACCTAACCAAGCCTTACGACTGCTGGCACGACAAAATTGTATAGATCGTCAAGGTAACAGACGTAGAACTGGGGAATAATGGTTGGTCAGGGAAGAAGGTGCTTATTTGCCTGGAGTAGATGAAGAAATTGTCGATACTATTGATGCCTATGTATTAACCGAACGTCAAGCACTACATCTAAAAGCAAAACGGACTTTTACTGATATTTTTGGTCAGCAACGCAAAGCGGGATATGAATAGTTAGTTACTTTTGCAGATGCTGAAATTCATATTCCCGACGTTTATGAAGAAGTAGTGGGAGAAGTCAAAATCACTACTTTAAGCGATCGCGAATGGTGCATAGTAACTAATCCCATAGATGCAGATGGTAAACCGCAGTGGGGTATGAAAGAAGTGCGTCAGGGCAGAACATCTTTCTTTTTGCACCCAGGAGAAGATTTAGAAACAGGAATTAAAAAGGTCTATATTCTTGGTGAACAAGAAGCACTCCTAATCAGAGTTGAGGAAACTTTCACCGAGGGAACAGGAGCAAACGTTATTACTCGGCAACCAGGAGATTTATGGATGATTACTGGGCCAAGAGATTATATTCCCCCAGTGGAATTAGAAGTATTAGAAAAACTTCAGGCTATTCCCCTAGACAAAAATGAAGGTATATATGTACGGGATGTTCAAAGTGGGGAACTAAAATTAGTCAATGGACCTCAAGCTTATATGTTATCTCCTTTTCAAGGCCAGTTGGCGGTGAATTTGGCGCAGCAGGAAGTAGAAGCAGCACGGATTCGCCATGAGGCTGAGATGGCTCAGTTGAGGGCGCGTCAGGAGACTGAGTTAGCCCATCAGCAGACACTGAATAATTTAGAGATTGAGAAGGCAAGGCAAATGGCTGAAATTACTGCTACTGAGTTTCAGCAAAAAGTGGAGGCTTTGGGGGCTGAGACAATTCGGGCGATCGCTCAAGCTGGCCCATAAATGCAGGCGAGGTTGTTGTAGGGGCTTGGTCTTCAGAGTGTTTTAATTACTGATGGTAAGAGTCCAATTAATCTTTTTGGTACGGCTAATGGGTTGATTAATCCCAATTTAGGGAGTAGGGAGTAGGGAGCAGGGAGTAGGGGAGTAGGGGAGTAGGGAGAAATAATTGATGATTTCTATTATTTCTTCCTGTTACCTGTTATCTCTTTTCTGGAGATATCTATATGTCTATTGAGCAAGTTTCTACTTTTTTATCTCTTCCATATTCTTTGTTTCTTTGTAATACCAAATTCAAAAAGTAAGGCTACTCACCTTACCTCCTGACTACTGACTACTGACTACTGACTACTCCAAACCTAAGTAGCTCAAGTTTATGAAATTGGTATAAGGATTTCCGTGCCTGAATGCTCCACAAACAGTGATTAGTGGTCAGCTCTCATCTTGATTAATAAATGAAGTAAGCATTTTTTAAGACTTTAGAAGTTACTAGGGAAACTTTTAATTCATATTTTTAATTAGATAAAATCTGTCAATGGTAACTTCTGCTTTAAAGGCTATAGTCATTAGTTCTAATGGAGCTGAAAGCTGACGGCTAAATACTTACGTTTCTTTTTAAATTGTGGCTGAATTGTTTATGGTAATTTCATAAACCATAACTGCTACAGCAGCAACTCCAGTTAAAATCATTAATCCCGCAGGCATCATTTTACGAGTTTTTGCTAAACGAATAATGAATGTAATTACTAGAATAGTTGTAATGAGGGTAGAAAATATTAGACCCCAATTCATGCCCATTAGTTGAATAATTCCACTAACAATTAGTAGTAAACCACTGATACTACCAGATATTAAAGATATTTTGCTGCCTACTTTCGTATATCCAATAATGCCCCCAACAATGGCTAATATACCATAGGCGATCGCTGCTATTATGGCGATATTTATAGTCATTATTATTAACTCCTAAAACTAAAACTAACTTATACAGCTTATTTGTGGCAATAGCTAGCCAATTTATCAAAACTTAATATTGCTTAATCAAGATTCAATAATTATTAAACTATGATTAAAAATGAAATTTTCAACTATTCAATAACATTTTTTGAAATATTTCTCGATCTTAAATTGCATCTTAAGTAAATGTAAAAAAATAGTGGTTTATAACTACAAAGAGTAAAATTTATTATAGAATTACATAGATTTACATTACGCCAAAGAAATAGGTAAGTATCCAGTGGTAAGCTATCAGCTATTATAAAGTTTTTTGAGTTTGGGTTAAAATCTCTAACAAATATTGTTTCAGATAGTTTAGTAGGAGTTGAAATCCCCTTATAAACCTAAAAAAAATGCTCCTACTAATTGCTGAGTGCTAAGTGCTGATCCTTTATTTAATAAGGCAATCATATCATTAATTATGTCTTGTTTAGGTTCCCAAGTGTTAGCCAAAATTCAAAACTTACAACAGCAAATAGCATCTCTATTGTTATATAAGTCTGTTCTAAAAAAAACAGTGGGTGAAGCTTTTATCCAATTATTAGAATCTTTGTCTAAAAATGATGGAGTTGCTATAGAATGCCTTCAAGCTTATGGTAACTGGTTTATAAATATTGCTAGTCAAAATATTTCCTGGCAAGAATATCTAATTGCTCAGATTATTCAAGATGATAATCCCTTTAGTCAACAAGTTCAAAAAATAAATATTACCAGCCTATCTCCAAATTTAATTGCAGCTGCAAAACATGATTTACAAATTTTACAAAATCTTTATCAGTGCAGTGGTAAAACAATTAGTCAGTGGGTAAAAACAATAGCTAAATTAGAGAATCCCCCTATTGCGTGGGAAATACAATCACAACAAAAAGAAGCTATCTACGACGAGTTAAAAAAATTAGAAAATTGGGCAGATGCCATTGAGACCTTAGCCACTCATTATCATCATAATGGCACTGGTTTATTTGCTGAATCAATTGCCTTTGAATGGCGTAACGGTCAACTACTTACTATTACTTACCCTGACCCAGTTGAATTAAAAGAATTGGTCGGATATGAATTTCAAAAAGATGCCTTAATCAAAAATACAGAATTTCTCCTAGCAGGATATTCAGCCCTTAATATATTACTTTATGGTAGTCGCGGTTCTGGCAAATCCTCTTTAATAAAAGCCTTATTAAATGAGTATAGTCAACGCAATCTTCGTTTAGTCGAAGTGGCTAAATCAAACCTAAAAGATTTACCATTAATTGTAGAAAAATTACGCGATATTCCACAAAAATTTATTATCTTTGTCGATGACCTTTCCTTTGAAGAAGATGATGATACTTTTAAAGCTCTTAAAGTTGTTTTAGAGGGTAATTTAACTGCTAGACCAACAAATGTGGTAGTCTATGCTACATCAAATAGAAGGCATTTAATTAGAGAATTTTTTAACGATCGCCCTCGCCCAAAAGATAGTGATGAGGTTCATAATTGGGATACAGTTCAAGAAAAGCTTTCTTTTAGCGATCGCTTTGGCTTAACTTTAACTTTTGAACCTGCTAACCAGGATACTTATTTAACAATTGTTAGACATCTGGCAAAACAGGCAAAAATTAATCTAAATCCTGAAGATTTAGACTATCAAGCTTTACAATGGGCTACGAAATATAATGGTCGCTCTGGGCGAACGGCACGACAATTTATTGATTTTCTCAAAGCTAATTTAACAGTTTTTGAGAAGTATTGAAGAAGGTAGTAGGTGGTAAATTTTAGGTTGTAGATTCAATCTAAAACTTATTTAATAACACCTAATATTTTTCCAAAATAGAGATGGTAAAAAAATCATTAATGAGGTACTAAAATGGGTCTTTTCGATCAAGGAACAACAACAATACAAGCTACTGATATTCAATTAGAACCGGCAGAAGCTTTTGCAGCGATCGCTTTAATTGCTGTTGCTGCTGATGGTGTTATTACTAAGAGTGAATCTCAAGGTATTAATAATATTTTCTCTCGTATGCAACTGTTTAGTGATTATCCAAAAGAACGTAAAACAGAAATGCAAGACCGTCTTCTCGATATGATTAAAAATCAAGAAATTAAGCCTTTGTTTGATGCTGCAGTTGCTAAACTTCCAAAGGAGTTAAGGGAAACAGTTTTTGCTGTTAGTACAGACTTGGTTTTAGTAGATGGAGACCTTGCTGAAGAGGAGGAACAACTTTTGAATGAGTTATATAATGCTTTGGAAATTTCTGAAGCAGTAGCTACTAATATTATTGATGTAATGATGATTAAAAATAAGGGTTAATTTAATTACAAAATTAGTCCTGATGAATGTTCAATGAACAATTACTACAATCAAATTTAGTATTGTTCATTGTTCAGAAAAGAAAGAAGGAAGGAGCTAAGGACTGAAAAATCTTGCGTTGTCTGAGTTTTAAGCTTTTGATATGTCCGCACCCTTTGCTTCAACTACTATATATAGTGAGCAAAAACTATAACGTTACATATCTGTAGTGTTTAGAACTCAAAAATCCTTAATTCTTAAATATATGATTTATTATCCCTACCTTTGCTTTAGTGGTAGGTGTTAGATTATCAAAATTTAGGCAAGTACACTATATATAGAGAGCAAAAACTATAACGTTACAGATATGTAGCGTTTAGAACTTAAAAATCCCTAATTCTTAAATATATGATTTATTATCCCTACCTTTGCTTTAGTGGTAGGTGTTAGATTATCAAAATTTAGGCAAGTACACTATATATAGAGAGCAAAAACTATAACGTTACAGATATGTAGCGTTTAGAACTTAAAAATCCCTAATTCTTAAATATATGATTTATTATCCCTACCTTTGCTTTAGTGGTAGGTGTTAGGCGATCGATATTTAGGTAAAGACACTATATATAGGAAACAAAAACTATAACGTTACAGATATGTAGTGTTTAGAACTCAAAAATCCCTAATTCCTGAATATTATGATTAATTGTTCCTACTCTATTTAGGTAAAGAAACTATATATAGAGAACAAAAACTATAACGTTATAGATATGTAGTGTTTAGAAATTAAAAATCCCTAATTCTTAAATATATGATTTATTATCCCTACCTTTGCTTTAGTGGTAGGTGTCAGATTATCAGAATTTAGGTAAAGACACTATATATAGGAAACAAAAACTATAACGTTACAGATATGTAGCGTTTAGAACTCAAAAATCCCTAATTCCTGAATATATGATTTATTGTCCTTATCCTTCCTTAAGTGGTAGATGGCAGGTTGTAGGTTATAGGTATAGAAAATATGACCGTTTTCACAGTATCTATAAATTGCTTGGAATTAAATCTTCAATTGAACCTAAAAGCTTCCACCTAAAACTTTCTTCAACTTAACTATTAAACCTATCTTTATAAATGTCTTTTTACTATACAAGAATAGTTCATTTTCAAGATACCGATGCTGCTGGAGTGGTTTATTTTGCTAATGTTTTAGCAATGTGCCATGAAGCTTATGAGGCATCTTTAGGAGAATTTGGTATTAATCTGAAAGTCTTTTTTAGTAATCAAGAAATGGCTATTCCGATTATTCATGCTAATGTTGATTTTCGTCGCCCGATGTTTTGTGGAGATGAGTTAACTATTGAATTAATGCCTAAAAATTGGGGAGATGATGAGTTTGAAATTTTCTATCAAGTCTTTTTAAAAGAGGCAGGAGATAAGTGGGTGGCGAGAGCTATTACGAAGCACGTTTGTATTCATCCTCAAAGTAGAAGTAGGCAAAAATTATCTGATGAAATGAGGAAATGGTTATTGAGTTTTCCTAGTTATTCAAAAATTAACAATGAATATAAGTAGAGCATTATTTTCAGGAATTGGTGCATAGTAGAAGGAAGAGGGAATAAAGAAAAATATTGCTTTGTCTGAGTTTTAAATTTTTTATCTGTCCTAACCTTTCCTTCGACTGCTATAACTTTTATAAACACTAAAACTAAAGTTTTAGTACTGTTTTTGCCTGCTATTTTTTTCTATCTTTCTTTGTTCAGAACATTCTAGAAACTGAAGCTGGAGTGATAAATATAAATTACAGCAAATTCCTCCCATAAGAAGTACAGAGATTAACAATTAAATGTTTGTAGTGCGGGCATCTTGCCCACAACTGGTGTACCTCATTAAATTGGAATCTACTGTATTATATTTTCCTAGCATTGGCAGGAAGATTTGCTTTAGGACAAATTTCAAAGTGGATAATGGAAAGAATATTCATGTAACAAAATTAAAGTTGAAAAATTTGAACAGACAAAATAATTATAGAGCTGAGTTTAATACAGCAAAATGCAAGTATATGAAGTACAAAAATTTAATACTTCGCTCTTAATAACAGGGTTTAAATAAAACTTTTATTGAAGCATTCAACGGTCAGTCATAACTATTAGCTATTGCTTTTAGTTTACGATAAAAGCTTTATTAATTGTCTTACTGCAAAAGTTAGCTCCCTTGCCCTTAAAGTCTATATTAATTTAAACACTGTCCTATATGAGAGAGTCTTGTTGTTGAGAGCTGACAGCTAATAGCTGTTTGCGCAGCATTCCGTAGGAAATGCTTACAATAAAATAGAAACAGAGTCGAATTTAAGTTCAATAAAATGTCAAAAAATACTTACGCGATTATTGGCAGTGGCGCACTAGGAGGTTTTTACGGTGCAAAACTACAAAAAGCAGGATTAGAAGTTCATTTTTTACTGCGTAGTGATTATCAGCACGTTCTCAAAAATGGCTTAATCATAGAATCCAAAAATGGCGACTTTACCCTCCCTCAAATTAACGCCTATAACAATACTAATAAAATGCCAAAATGTGATGTAATTCTCGTAGCATTAAAAACAACGCAAAACTATTTATTACCAGAATTACTCCCACCTTTGTGCCAAGAAAATAACGTTGTCTTACTCTTACAAAATGGATTGGGTGCAGAACCTGAAATAGCCAAAATTTTTGGTGAAGAAAGAGTGATTGGAGGAGTATCTAATATTGCTTCTAATAAAATAGGTCACGGTCATATTCGCCATGTAGATTATGGTTTGATTAGAATCGGAAAATATGCCACAAATTATCAACCTGCTAGTATTACTAATAAAATGCGTGAAATTTCCCAGGATTTTGAAAGTGCTGGAATACAAGTTAATTTGACTGAAGATTTATTTCAAGAAAGATGGAAAAAATTAGTTTGGAATATTCCTTATAACAGCTTGTCAGTAATTCTAGATGCTCGAACTGATGAAATGATGGGAGACACTCATACTAGAAACTTAATCACAGAAATAATGCAGGAAGTATTGGAGGGTGCAAAAAGTTGTAAGTGCCAAGTTCCAGATAGTTATATTCAAAATATGTTAGACCATACTGACAAATTAAACCCTTATTTAACTAGCATGAAAATTGATTATGAGCGACGACAACCTTTAGAAATAGAAAGTATTATTGGCAACCCCTTACGAATGGCAGGTGCAGCAGGTATTCAGCTAGATAAAATTGGAATGTTGTATCAACAATTAAAATTTTTAGATGCCAGAAATAGACAAGATATTTGAATTGTATGATGCTTCAACTCTCTACCTTCTAATACTAATTACTAGAGGGTATCTTTCAACAATTAATAATTAATAATTAACAATTACCTCTCCTTGAAAAGAAGAGGATTGACTAATCATGAAAATTTTTTCTTCTCTTGGTATCATGGATATGGTGAGGATACCCGCTCTTATCAGAGCTGCTCCGAATTGCGCCATCCCACCCTACGGGAAGCTCCGAAGAGGACCGCTTGTTTCTCCTTCAAAGGAGAGGCTTTAAACCTTAATTATTTGGTAAAAAAAGATTAAAAAAATGGATTGAGGGGATAAAACTCCTGAAAGTGCGAAAAAACTTGTCCAATGTAAAGAACTTGGCCAAAGAGAGGTAATAATTAATAATTAATTGTTTTCCTACGGAATGCTACGCAAACGGTTGTCGCCAACATAAAAATTTGTATAACACTAGGGTATTAAATCTGAGACAAAAAAACCGATAAAATGCTCTTGTTAACTTCTAACATTAAACAGTCTAAAAATTCACAAATCTAATATGAAATTAATCAAAGGCTCAAAAACACCACCCCTCTTTCAGAGACTGCAATTGGTTCTCGCTCCACTCAATACTCTTGAATTTTATGCCAAGAAGTATGGAGATATTTTTACCATGATAACTCCTGCTCCTGCTGAGAAAGCTGTGATCCTCAGCAGTCCGCAAGCTTTGCAGGAGGTATTGACAAAGGATAATAATGAGTATGAAGTTCCTGCTAATAAACTTTTACAATCAGTGTTTGGGGAATACTCAATTTCTTGCTTAGAAGGTGATCGCCACCGTCGAGAACGCAAATTATTAATGCCTCCCTTTCATGGCAACAGAATGCGGAACTATGGTGATTTAATCTGTAACATCACCAAAGAAGTAGCCAGCAACTTAACAGTGAGTAAAACATTTATTGCCCGTAAACTGATGCAAGAAATTACGATGCAGGTGATACTCCAAACTGTTTTTGGTCTATATGATAGCCCCCGCTTATCACAAATTAGGTCAATGTTGACAGATTTTCTTGAACTCACAGCTTCTCCACTCCGAGCTAGTTTATTATTTTTTCCCTGGTTGCAAAAGGATTTAGGCCCTTGGAGTCCTTGGGGTAAGTATCAGCGTCAACAACAAAAACTTAATGAACTCCTATATACAGAAATTGCCACTCGCCGCTCTCAACTAGATCCAAATCGTACTGATATCTTGACCTTAATGCTATTAGCACAAGATGAAGAAGGTCAAGGTATGACAGACCAAGAAATTCGGGATGAGTTGATGACATTGTTATTGGCTGGTCACGAAACCACTGCAACAGCTCTAGCTTGGGCAGTTTATTGGGTTCATAAACAACCACAAGTGTATCAAAAGTTGATCGAAGAGTTGACAACTCTGGAAATAGATGCTGAACCCATGACAATATTCCGTTTACCCTATCTCACAGCAGTTTGTCAGGAAACCTTACGAATATATCCAGTAGTAGTTATGACATTTCCTCGTCGGACAAAACAACCTGTTGAGTTGCAGGGTTATCACTTGGAAGCAGATACAACAATTCGTGGTTCTATTTATTTGACTCACCAACGAGAAGATTTGTACCCAGAACCGAAAAAGTTTAAGCCAGAGCGATTTTTGGAGAAGAAGTTTTCTCCCTATGAATATTTGCCATTTGGAGGTGGCAGTCGTCGCTGTTTGGGAATGGCACTAGCAGATTTTGAGATGCGCTTGGTATTGGCAACTCTATTATCTAATTTCGAGATGGAATTAGCAGAAAATCAACCTGTAAAACCCCAACGTCGAGGAGTAACTTTAGGACCCAAGGGAGGAGTAAAAATGCTGATGAAAGCTAAACGCATACTGTCACAAACAAAACCTACCTCTGTTGCAACTGTATAAAATATTAGACTTGTCGCTTTATAAATTATAAATTCCCCAAAAAACTTGTTCTATAAGCATTATAGCTATTAGCAATTTGATATTGAATCAGAACGCTATTATCCAGACATGATATATAGTAGTTTAACTTAAAAATGAGACGTTTTTTCGTCTGAAACTCCCTCATAGCAAGAAAGCTTTGTCTCAATCTAAAGTTAAATGACTATAACTACCTCTAGGTTATACCAATTCACTTTCGCTGAATAAACAAAGCGATCGCTCCTAAAAAAAACCACCCCATTACACCTGCTAAAGGATTACCATTTATCCCAACTATCCACTCTCCAACTACACTAGAATACTTAACTAAACCACCCACATTAATAATGTAATAACCCCAAACAAAACCAGCATGAATACCAATAGGCAAACCCAATAATTGTTGTTGATAATAAGTCAATTTATCTTTTTCTTTTGGGTTTAATACCCCGCTATCTACACGGTGTTGATAATTAGTTGGGTTTTGAGTCACCATCCACTTCTTCCTTCTTCCTTTCAAAGGGGGGCAAGGGGGGATGCCTTCTTCCTTCTTCCTTTCAAAGGGGGGCAAGGGGGGATGCCTTCTTCCTTCTTCCTTCTTCCTTCTTCCTTCTTCAACTGATCCACGTTTTGCCCAAACAAAGATTAAACCTAACAACACCAAACCAGGAAACTGAAACCAAATCCGCAAAATTTCCTCAACTGGTTTAATAAAGTGTAGTAAGGCATACACAATACTACTTACCCACAAAGCTACTTTTGGTTTGTAGTCTCGCTCCAACTCATCCAATAACCACCCTCGAAATAGTAACTCCTCAGCAAAACCAATACCCACAGATACCAATAAACCTTCCAGAATAAATTGAGGTAACTTTGCTGAAGGTGACTGCCATATTACCCATCCCAGAAACGTTTCTAAAATAAAAAAACCAAACAGACTAACTAAACCTATTCCTAAACCTTGAAAAAAATTCTGAAAGTTGACCCTACTTATTTCTAAACCGTAGTGACGTAGTAGGTGTGGTTGTTGATAAACTTTCTTTCCCCAAAACTGGACTAAAATAATAAACTCTATATATAATAGAGCGATCGCCAATATACTCGCTAAATTTGCATCTCGCCCAAAAAAATATATTGGTGCTGCTAGTGGTATCCAACCCAGAAATAATGTTAAAATAAAAATTCCTATTCTGATAGAAACCGAAAACTTTGCAATTTTGCCAAATGATAAATTAGGCACTACCAACACCTATACAAATGAGAAACCGAGCTTCTCAAGGTAGAAACTCGGCTTCTATATTACAATTAAATCACTCATCAGGTTCTATAGTGCTAGTTAGTCCCTGATTTTTTAAATTTTCGCAATAAAACTCAGCGTGTTCTAAAGCGCAGGTAATCACCAATGCAATACCATTACTGTGAGCTTCCATCATAATATCGACAGCTTGGGGTTGAGTTAGACTCGGCACTGTCTTCATCAATGCTTGCACTACATACTCCATACTATTAAAATCATCGTTATGGAGTAAAACACGATAACGTGGTGCAGGTTTACGGACTGTGGAAGTGGAACGCTTTTCTATAGTCTCGACAGACACTACTCTATCCTGATTAAAAAATTCTAATACGACATAGACACATTAGTCTAGACCAATGCTTAGGCTAGACATAAAGTAGAAATACTTAACTCTGTTCAATAATATTTGCCAAATATTTTACCTTTCAGGAATGCTAACTCATTAGAACTTACCCGAAAACAAACATATAGCTAAATATTATTTGATATATATTTTGGCCTACACTCAAAAATTATGAGCATATATTGGAAATATTATAACATAAAACTTAACATTACTCAACTAGGGGGTTATCTGACTTTTGACCTTTAAATTTTGACTTAATCGTTCTAATTTGAGAATTATGATAGTATTAATCAAAAAATTTCCAAATTAGGTAATTTACTGATGGTTATTTATGCTTACTTAAGGACAAATAACCTACCTGGTAAAATTATACATACTTGCTTGTCAAACTAGGAAAGTAAAAATCTAAATTTAGCTCGTCCACTATTAGTTTATAGCCTAAGCTCCATAACTTAACTTTTATTTATATGAAACGTAGACCTCAAACTACCACCCAACCATCTAGATTCAACTATGCCACTATAGCAATTTTAGGAGGAGTATTTGTTTTAGGTATTGGCATTGGCATTGCCTTTAGCTCTACCGCTAACTTTACTCCCCAAAATGTGGCCTCTCGTGAATTTATCGATCGCAGCGTACCAAACCCAGAACTTTGTGTACAGTTTGGAGCTAGTGCTATGGTAATGAATATGAGAGTTTTCTTGACTCTAAATCCTTTTAACGTATATGTATCTCAACCAAATATGAAACCAGGGTGTGTCATCCGCAGAAATAACTGGTCAATTCTAGAGAAAAGAAACTTAGTCAATAATGAGCAAGTACGGGATTGTAAAAATAGAATGAATACCTTTGGTTATACCGGAGATATTAATGACGATCCAGAGATTAATTGTATCTATCAAAACGATAGTGCTCAAAACCTCTTCTTACCCGATCAATTAGGGCCAGGAAATGCTCCTGACTTTTAAGGGAGTAGGGGTTCTTGAGGACACGGAGAGGGGGAGACACGGAGACGCGGAGAGGGAGTGTCCCCGTGTCTCCGTTTCCTCATGGGGAGTGGGGGAGTAGGGGAGTAGGGGAGTAGGGGAGTGGGGGAGAAGTCAATCCAGTAGTGGAGTGGCATACCTAAAACTGTGCAATAGATGTTTGTTTCTAGGTGTCTTTTTCACCCCATCACCCCATCCCCCCATCCCCCCATCACCCCATCACCCCATCACCCCATCACCCCATCACCCCATCACCCCATTACCCCATCACCCCATCCCCCCATCTCCTAAAAACTGCCAATATCCTCGTAAAACCTAGAACGAGGTAAATCCTTAACTACACGAACTTCTATAACAATATCGCCTTCTAGAGTAACAGAACGAGGAGAAGTAAGAACAACACTACCAGCACCAAGAGCTGCTCCTGCCAGAAAACCAAAACCTGAACCCGTTAACAGTAATAATCCTAACCCCCCACCAGCGCTACTGGCAGCCAAAACTTTTTCATTTACATTAGGATGGCCTCGGAGTAATTCTGATTCAGCAGAAAAAGGAATTAAGCGCTCATCTACATATATAGCCCTGGCGATAAATTTACTTCCGCGAGTGGTAGTATCAAAACCACCAACTACAGGTGTTCTAGCTGGAACTATAACTCTACCAGATTCGTCAACTATCGCCTCTTTGAGCAGCAAAACTTCCTGTATCTCAATATCTCGTGGTAATCTAACATCTTGAGAAGGATAAATTAAACCGATAACTTCTCCTTCCTCTATTAATATAGAAGCATCATCTTCAGATTGTTTTGGCCCCGACGATCCAGGCAAAGGTTCTCCAAAAGTAACCACACTTACTGACTCTGTAGTATTTTTTGATTCTTCTATGGACTCTGGAGGAAGTGAAATAACTGTCTCTTCTTCCTCTCTAGTCTCAAGTGTTGGTGTTTCTTCAACCTGAGAACTTTCCGTTTCCGGCTTTTCATTACTCAAAGCATCTACTATTGGAGACCTAAACCTACCTGGCCTGTCAGTGGGAATGACCAAAAATGGTACAGAAGGCTCCGCAGAAGGCCCTGGGTTTGGTAAAGGAGATTCTTGTTCCGGAGCAGTGTCTAACAAACCTACACTATCTTGCTTTGGTTGAGTAGAAGTTTGATTATCCTCTTCTTCTTCGGTAGTTTGAGAATTTTCTACTTCTGTAGTTTCTGGCTCAGTTGCCTGTGAAGCAGTAGTTTGAGAATTTTCTACTTCTGTAGTTTCTGGCTCAGTTGCCTGTGGATCTGAAATTATCTCTGGTGGCTCTGAGAATGCACCTTCAGCCATAAGTAAACGTAACTGCCAACTATTTTCCTGTGGTTCAACCTGTTCTAATTGTACTTGTTTGCTAGAGATAACCACTTCTGGAGCAAAATCTATAATAACTTTTGCTTGTTCTGGTTGCTCTTGAGAAAGACTAACTCGGCGCACCAAACCTGCCGGATATAACTCAGTCACATCTACACTAACCTCTGTATTGGGAATGTATACAATTAGACGAGCTGGTTTATTTTCTAAAGAAAAACTAGGAGCTGTACCTGATGGGAGAGTAAACTGGAGTTGATTATTGTCTGGGTCAAAAAACCAGTTTGTTAAGAAGGCTGCAAAAACTGGCCGAGTAAAACTCCAATTAATTACCAGTGTTCCTACTAATCCAATAAATTTTAATAAAAATTTTGATTTTAACAGATTTTTTGGAGATAAATATTGATTAGGCATAGCAAACTCCTCACGATTCTCTCAAATCTACAATCATTTTTGATTAACCTACAACCTACAAACTAAAATTTTGGACAAAAATGGTGCATTATATAAAATAAATTAGATAAAATTCAGATTAACATAGAATGGTACAAGCACCAGCAAAGATTAAAACTACAGAATTAGCTACCTTCGCAATAGACTTAATTCGTCAGTCCGGATGTGAATATGGAGATATTCGCTTATGTATTTATCGTTCTCAAAATTTAACAGCTCGCGATCGCTCTCTCAACAGATTAGAAGATAAGGTCAATTCTGGTTTTGGGGTGAGAGTTTTGCTCAATGGTGCATGGGGTTTTGCTGCCAGTCATCGCCAAAGTCTAGAAGAGGTAGCTAGAGTTGTTGCTCTGGCAGTAGATATTGCTAAGGGTAGTCGTCTCTGTCAACAAACACCTGTAAAGTTAGTACCTGTGGAAACCTACCGTGATAGTTATGTTACTCCCATTGAAATTGATCCTTTTGCAGTACCCATTGGCGAAAAGGCAGAATTACTTTTAAATTTGAATGAGAAATTATTGAGTTATGAGGAGCGAGGAGTGAAAAAAGCTGCTTCTTTTCTCCGGTTTACTAAAGAAGAGAAAATATTTGCTTCTACAAATGATTCCTTAATTGAGCAAACAATTTACCGTAGTTATCCTGGGTTTACTTGTACAGCTATTGCTAATGGTGATGCTCAAAGTCGCAGTTACGAACGACCTCCTTTGAATATTGGTTATGAGCATATTAACCCCACGGATCTATTGAGTCAAGTAGAACGGGTTGCTGAGGAAGCAATTGCAAAAGTTTATGCTCCCAAAGGACCTGCGGATGTTCGCTCCACCCTAATTTTAAAACCAACGAATCTATTTTTAACCATCCACGAATCTGTTGGACACCCCACCGAATTAGATAGGGTTTATGGTTATGAATCTAATTTTGCTGGTACAAGTTTTGCCACTACCGATAAAATGGGTAAACTTCAATATGCTGCTCCCTGGGTTAATTTTAAATGCGATCGCACTCAACCAGGTGGTCGTAGTACAATGGGATATGATGATGAGGGTGTGAAGTCACAAGAATGGTATGTTGTTAAGGATGGGATATTAGTTGATTATCTCACAGACCGAGAAACAGCTTACCGACTTGGACGTGGTAGTAGTAATGGTTGTGCTTTTGCTGACAGTTGGTCGAGTGTACCGATGGTACGCATTCCGAATTTGGGGTTAGAAGCGGGTGCTGATGGTGGTAGTCATACTGCTAGTTTAGATGAAATGATTGCTGATACTGAAGATGGGATTTTAATTGATGGTGTTGGTAGTTTTTCTATTGACCAACAGCGACGGAATTTTCAATTTGGTGGAGATGCTTTTTGGCAGGTGAAAAAAGGCAAAGTTGTGGGAATGTTGAAAGATGTGACTTATCATTCGATGACAACAGATTTTTGGAATAGTGTTGATGCGGTGGGAACTGTTGCAGAAAGGGAGCAGTGTGGTACTAATATTTGTGGGAAAGGGGAACCGATGCAGATAGCTCAAATGACTCATAGTTGTGTACCTGTGCGGGTGCGCGATATTGTAATTGGAAGTGCTTCGTAGGTTTTCAACTTGCTTTCCTTCCGAAAAAGAATGTAGGGGCGTTCCATGGAACATTCCTACAAGGGTTTGATCTCAAATCTGGTCGCATCAGTGTTATTCAGCATTGTTTAAGATTAAGAGTCTATATTGTAGGGGCGCCATTCGGAGCTTTGCGGAGCACAAATGGCCATTCGCCCCTACGCATTGTATGATGATCAAGGGAATTATATTACTCTGTGTTCCTTCTGCGATAAATCCTGTCAAGATTATATTCAACAGGACTTACGCAAAGACACTATATATAGAGTTTACCAATTTAGGCGGTCGCTTAAAAAATCAAGTGCGATCGCCTATGTTAGTGAATATTCCATTAAACATCTCTAGAAATTATATTTTTACCTATACACAGGGATTTCAGATTCTTTTTCGGAGATATCTATTAGTTATGTTTTGGAGTTCAGGCGATCGCTCAGAGGAACCTAGTAAGCAGTGCCAATATAGAGATAGTCTGAACGCTAAGCACCATATATAGTGTCCTTGCGTAAGTCCTGTTAATAAACTGTAGTTTATTTGGTGCAGAAATTTATAACGATAAATCAAGGGTCTCAGGGTTTTTTCTCAGAGAGGTTTAATTGGAGAGCGCGATCGCAAATACCTTAACGGGGTTTCTTGCACAATTGCTACTTAAACCCGGAACCCAAATAGCGATGTTTGGGAATCTCCCGCTATAATCTTCGATTTAGCGGGAGAGGATGTCAATGGGTAGGTCAAACACGTTCAACCTCTCGGATGACACCAACTATTAAATTGGCAACGCCCTCAGAATTCTTATTACCGTCCATCAGAATCAACCGACCCAGTCCTGAACAATCCTTGAATGGCTCTGCCGTTAAAGGTTCTTGGACTTCAAATGTAACAATGGCACCATCTCCTTCCTCAATCTTAGCGGGGTTCTCAGCGATGGTGCGACCCCTTCTATCTAGTTGACGCTCGATAGCAGTGAGGCGGACTACAACCTGGGCACTATTGATAAGGACTGTGGTCTGGTAGCCAACTTCAATCGAACCACAATGAGATTGCACAATAACCTGAGCTTGGAAGCTCCGAATCCTGCCAATAGAGGAGTCGGATTTATGAACCATGACATCACCAACATGGGGCGAGTTAGCATGGGAAATACCATCGAGAATAAAATTGACAATGTTACCCTTCTTAGCGGAGGTGGTCTCCTCATGGCTAATCTCTAGATTGGTAATTCTAGCTGTGCAAGGGTTGGAGTTGGTGTGAGTGGGGTAAAAGACAACTTCATCTCCCGGCTTAAGGATTCCACGTTCAACATGTCCCATAAATGAAAATCGACCATTACCAATCTGTAGGTTATGGTCGTCCCCGGGTTGAAATACTCTAGAGACACAGGTACGCATGGGTCCAGAGTCATCTGAAGGTAGAAGAAAGGTATTAATAGCCTCGAAGAGGGTTTTAAAAGAAGCTCGTACCAAATTCCCGTACCTGTTCATCATCTCAATATGAGTACCTTGATACCAACTCATATTACTTGCTGGTTCCAAGAAGTTCTCACCTGTCCATCCAGAGATAGGAATAAACCTAATTGCTTTCGGATTGTAGCCAATTTTTTTGAGAAGTTCACTCATTTCTAGAACAATCTCGTTGTAGCGCTCTTGGTCATAGTTAACAGCATCCATCTGATTGACAGCAACAATAAGCTGCTTGACACCAAGGCAATAGAGTATGAAAGCGTGTTGGCGAGTTTGTCCGTCCATAGCATAGCCAGCTTCAAAGCTTCCTTTTTTGGCATCAACCATGAGTATCGCAGCATCAGCTTGGGAGGCCGCACTAATCACTTGATCAATGGCATGGGGAACATCAATGAGATGGCAGAAATATTTCTCCGTTTTTATTCTCCAGTAGTTCACCTCTAGGGTCATACCTCGCTCGCGTTCCTCCGGAGTTCTATCCATGACCCAGGCATACTTGGAAGACCCCTTTCCCATTTCAAGAGACTCTTTCTCAAACGTAGATATCTGACGCTTGGTAATCGAGCCGCATTTGTAGATCAAGTGTCATAGGGTGGTGGACTTACCGGAACCAGCGTGACCACATGCAATGATAGAAAGGTGAAGGTGATCGTTTAGAGACTGAGCCATAATAATCTTAGTTATATTCAACAACTGATTAACCATCTTACACTCTATTCAACTCTCAAAAATAGACATCTCCGGAAAAGAGGGAGTAGGGAGTAGGGAGTAGGGAGTAGGGGGAAATAATTGATGATTTATGTATGATAATTGATTTTATTTTTGATTATTGGAGATGCCTAATGTAAACTTTCAGGCGTTAGTGAATATAGAATGCTATAGAATAAAATTGTTGTCAAACTCAAGAAAAAATGTACTGTCCCAAATGCCAATCTTCTCGTTATAAGAAAAATGGTTTTCGTCGGCAAAAACAATCTTATCGTTGTCACGACTGTGGACATCAATTTGTTGAATCTCCTAAACCCAAAGCATATCACCCTGAAGTTAAACAACTATGTCTTAAAATGTATTTTAATCAGGACTTACGCAAGGACACTATATTAAGTGTTTTTACTCTTGTTTGAAAAATGCCCAAAATCTTGAGGCGATCGCACTTGATTTTTTAAGCGTTAGCGGAGCTTTGCGTCAGCAATCGCCTAAATTGGTAAACGCTATATATAGTGTCTTTGCGTAAGTCCTGTTCAAGTTTAAAATAACATAGTCAAGTTGATGATTCAATCTGATAAATTTGATAAAAATATATTCAAACTAATTCAAGTTATTTTACCTGAATTAATCGGCTTTTTAGGATTTATAACTATATGGCAACTACTAGCAATGCACTATAGTTCAATCATTCTACCTTCTCCTCTAGAAACTCTAGTCGCTCTGAAAAATTTGGCAACGGCAAATAAATTAACTTTAGCTATTTTAACTACTAGTTTAAATGCAATTAGTGGCTTCACAATAGCAACATTAAGTGGCAGTTTCCTCGGAATAATAGCTGGTATAAAACCTTTGATTAGTCGAGCGGTCAGACCTCTGATTACTGCTTTGCAAGGAGTACCACCTAAAAATTAAGGATAGAACAACTGGTTTAATCCCATCTAGAAAAGGTGTAACTTCAGGAAGTGAGCCAAATTGATTGTAGAGGATAGTTGCCTATGGAGTGCCAATAACTGGAACAAATATGACTCGTTTAGCGTTTCAAAGAAATACTAATAATACTGTTGATATTGGTAAATTATTCTATCGTTTTCCCGTTGGCAAAAAATTTAGAGTTCATGTTGATGCCATTGGTGGTAGATTTAATATGAATGTTTCTGATAACTTCAACAGACTTTTTGCAAATAGAATATCAGGGGCAATTTCTAGGTTTGGACGCTTCAATCCTATCTATGCCCAAGGGGCACGAGGTGCTGGAGTAACAGTTGTTTATAATATTAATAAATCCGTAACTTTATCATTAGGATATTTAGCAAGAGACCCGGAAAACCCAAGAGAAAGTAATGGATTTTTTAATGGTAGTAATGCAGGTTTAGCACAACTAGATATTCGACCAAGCGATCGCCTCCGTTTTGGCGTTACTTATGTACGTTCTTACTATCCAAAAAGGAAGTTATTTGTCTCAGCAGCAACAGGTAGTAGAAGAGCAAATGCACCCTTTGGTAATTTAGTTCCCACTTCCGCAGATCATTTAGGTATTCAAGGAAGTTGGCGTGCTTTGAATAATTTCACAGTTTCCGGTTGGACTGGATGGAGTTTTGCTGATGCTGAAAAATCTGTTGGTCTTGTTAAGGAAGGAGATGAAGCAACTATTTTTAATTGGGCAGTTACTTTAGGATTTACTGACTTAGGTAAACAGGGAAGTTTGCTTGGTTTTGTAATTGGAAATCCACCTAAAGTAACTGATACTGATAATGGTCCAGATGATGATGATACAGCTTGGCATTTGGAGGGTTTTTATCGTTATCAAATTAATGACAATATTTCAATTAATCCGGGAGTTTTAGTAGTTATTAATCCCGAACATGACGAGGATAATGAAACTATTACTGTGGGAATTATTCGGATGATTTTTTTGTTTTAGGAAAAGAAGGAAGAAGGAAGAAGGTAAGCATTTCCTGATGAATTTGTTGAGGCATAACATTTAAACAAAGTATCGATCGCCAACTCTATGTCTACTCTACTCGTACCCATCCTCTGAGTACAAAATATGAAAGTCGCTTAACAGTAGAACGATCTTCTGTGCTTAGAGAATCGTCTAATACAGCAGCCATGAGGCCATAGCAGTCTAATTTTGTGAGAAAGCCACTTTTGGCAGCAGAAGCCATAATTTCGTTGATTGCACCGGGAAGTAAGTTAATTTGAAGCATTAAGATTAATCTTAAATTCTATATTTTAATCATCCACTCTTTTTCCTGATTTGGTAGTGATTAATGGTACAACCAACCGTGATTTTTTGGTGTTGATCGAGTGAAGTAGATATGTAAGTTTTTGTGATGTTTGTCATAATGTTACATTTATTACAGGACTTACGCATAAATACCACATATAGTAGAGGTTAAGTACAATTTTTCACTACAGATGGTGTATGATTTCATATTTTGCGTAAGTCCCGATTATTGATATTATTTGGGCGAAAGTACTAGAATCAGAGTAACTAATAACACTGCTACAGAGAGTATTCCCACAAATGATAGAGCTTTGCGATAAGCACGAGCGCTACTATCTAACATACCTGGATAAAATTTCCGTAGTTGCCCTGTTTGATATAACTGCTCTAGGTAATAGCTGTCGTAACGAGCCATTCGAGCAAAAGGTAACTCTCCCTGAGTGCGTTGAGGTAAAATTCGGCAACGTTGATAGGGAACAAAGTTATAGCCAAAATACTTGTCATATTCTTCGCTGTTTAACAGGTCATTGACAAAACCATGAAGTCCCTTTGTTGCCAATACAATAGACCAGGCAAGTTTCTCTTGATTGTTATAGACAGGGCGTCCTAAAACCCTTTGAATACAAAGCTCAACACAACGATAGTTACTGTTGCTATCATAGATCAGTCGCCGGAATGACTCAGAAAGCAACAAACCTTGAATGAAATCTTTCATTGTGATCTGACCATTGCGCAGTTGAGACTCCAGAGCAACCTGTCGATGTGCTGCGATCATTTGCTGCTCATTGAAAATTTGCCGATAGGCTGCCCAGATAATCTCATCCATCTCTGTAGCAGTAGGCAGGTTCTCTAAACTGTATTGTATAGGATATTCATCTCCAGGGACATCAAATCTTTGAACCCGATGGTTTTGACTAGAAAGTGGGTAGTACATTAAAGGAATTGTCATTGATAAAATCCTGTAAAAACTAAAAATTATAAGACTAGACTATACCATAGAGTGAATTACCTAAAAATTCCTAAGAGAATGTTTGTAAATTTTTGTAAAGGAAAGGAACACCTTTAATTTAGTTATTTATTCCAAACTTTGTACTCTGAAATACTCAATATATATCTCCAGAAGCGAAGTTTTTGCCCAGGTGGTACAAGGGTTTAAGATTAATTATCGGAGATTTATAATTGGTGAGGAGTAAAAAAACTTTATAATTATTTACAAAATAATTATTTACAAACAACTTCTAGGTAATAGAGTTGTCAAAACATATTTGAGCTATTAGCTGAAGCAGGAGAGTTTCGACTTAGTTAACAATTTGCGATACGGAGCGCGAAATAATACGCTAGTTCTCACAGGCAAGTAGTAACGATGGTGACGCTTTGTATCTTCTGCACTAATCGCGACTTAAACATTTCTTTGGTCTATCTATATAGACATAGACCTCAGAAGAAATCCCGCTCCCTACTAGGAAGGGCGCAGTCAGGGTTTGAGGATTTTTTCTGATGTTGATTGACAAAGACTTAAATGTAGGTATAGACTCAACAGATGCGGTTGGCTTGACCGTCAATGCCTGTGGATGAGTAACCGCCGACGGCCTCACAAGAAGCAGGAAGTAAACATCAATTTGTCACGTTATGTGAAGCTTTGTGTCAGTTTTATAGAGCAGGAAACATAGTAAATATCCGATGAACTAAGGCAGCTATGCTGAGAGCAGAGGGCAGAAGGAACAATTGGATGGGGTTTTTATACCCTTGTTCCCCTAAAGGTAACAGGCGAGTCAGAATTCCCTTCTGCCTACTGCCTCCTGCCTTCTGCCTTTCCTGATAAAAATTAGGAATATTAACTTCTGCCCTTCTTCCCCTGCTCAAGCAAACAAAGTTACAAAATTCCCGCTCGCCCGATTTCTATAAGGATAAAGCAGGCAAAAACTACACCGCCTAGTCCTCCAATGAGAAAACCAGAGGTAAACAAACTCCATTCCTGATAAGTTTGTAGGTTCTCCGGTAAAACGCCTCTTGGTTCTCTAGAACCTTGAAACACTACCGCCCCATAAACAAACAGACAGATACTTAAAATCACTACTAAGCCAGATGCACTACCACCTCCAGCCAGAAGAGCTTGGTCGGTGTTACGCAATGGTCCGAGCTTGAGAAAAGGCCCTAATAATAGGTAGCCATGAGCCATGCCAATTTCTAGACCCCGTGCAATAGGAGATAAACCATTGCGGTAAATTGGCAAGTTCTTAACCCAAGTGATGGTAAGCTGACTGGAATTAATTGGGGTTGCCAAATTACCCAATTGAGGATTGTTCTGGAAAGGCTGTACAATACCAGTCACTAGAGATTCGTTATTAAACTGAGTGTCTCCATAGAGGGCACCGGGATTGAACTTCATATTACTGAAGACAAATCCACTGGCGATCGCTCTAGCTCTGAGACCATGCCAAAAGTGACCTGCCAGTAGCAGACAGGCAAAGATGAGTTGGAACAACATCAACCAGGTACGAGGAGTAATTGTACCATCAACATTAGTCATACCTACAGGACCATAAAATACTGAAGGATAGACTGTATCATTCACCCAGACAAAGTAGGCAGCGAAAAAGCCCATGTAAGCTAGAGCAGCCTGACTATAAGCAAGATATGCTTCTCCAGACCAGACAAAAAGACCCTTAGCCCATTTTGTAGGAGCAGTATTAATATGCCAGAGACCACCCAGAATACAGATACTACCAATCCAAATGTGACCGCCTATTACATCTTCTAAAGAGTTGACAGCAGCCATACCCTTCAACGTCCAGCCATCAGGGGTGATACCGACGAGGTAACCGAAGATAGTCTGTGGGTTGAGAGTGGGTTCAGTAATCAGTCGCACATTGGCGATCGCCGGGTCATACAAACCATCAAAATACATAGCTTTGGCTACTAGCAAAAATGCTCCCATCCCCAGTAGCAGTAGATGAATACCAAGGATAGTAGTCATTTTCTTGCCATCATTCCACTGATAGCCAAATCCCTTTTCATCAAGTTTGTCAGGTCCAAGCACGGCATGGAAAATGCCACCAGCGCCTAGAATTGCTGAACTAACGAGATGGATAACACCAATAGCAAAGTAGGGATAAGTATCAATAATTTCACCATTTGCGCCAACCCCTATACCCAGAGTCGCCATGTGGGGCAGCAAAATCAGTCCTTGGTCGTACATGGGTAGACTAGGATCGAATTTTGATAGCTCAAACAGAGTCATTGCTCCAGTCCAGAGTACGATCAACCCTGCATGAGCAATGTGCGCTCCCAATAATTTTCCAGACAAGTTAACAAAGCGAAAATTACCTGCCCACCAAGAATAAGGTTCTTGGGAATCACTAACATAGTTCGCAACATCAACATTATTATCTGTTGAAAAGCCTAAAAACCTCAATGGATTTGATTTAGTTACAGTCATAACTAACTTACTTGACCTCTTGTAAATGTGACTACTCTGCCTTCGGTGAAGCTATAACCTGCTGCCCGGAGGGCGTGGAATATATGTCCTTGCAGGAAGAAAAATCCTAACCAGAAGTGAGCATTTGCCAACCATACTCTTGCAGTCAAGGCTCCATCAGTACTAACAAACACAGGAAAGCGATCGAACACCAGAGTCAAAGTTGGTCCGAAAAATTCTGTGGGAAATACCAGGGAGTTAACGGACACAAACAATGTTGCGACAAATGCCATTAAGCTGACTGCGCCAATACTGTAAGACAAATATGCTTCTCCTGACCAGACAAATAAGCCTTTAGCCCAGTCAAAGGGTACGGTGCGAATATGCCAGATACCACCCAAAATGCAGATAGCACCAATCCAAATGTGACCGCCTACTACATCTTCTAAAGAGTTAACACCAGCCAGCCAGAAACGTCCTTCTGTACCAAATAGGTAGCCGAAAATGGTAATAGGATTTAGAGTGGGATTTGATATTACTCGTAAATTTTGAACTACTGGATCGTATAACCCTCCAAATGCAATCGCTTTTGCTACAAGTAAAAATGCTCCGATTCCTAATAAGACTAGATGGATACCCAGGATAGTTGTCATTTTACCTGGATTATCCCAGCTATAGCCAAAGAAAGAAAATTTGTCTTCTAGTTTAGATGGACCTCTGAGAGCGTGGAATATACCACCTGCTCCTAAAAACGCCGAACTAATCAAATGCAGTACCCCAATCACAAAGTAGGGGTAGGTATCAATGACACCTCCTTCACCAACTCCAAATCCCAAGCGGGCTAGATTAGGCAGTACAATTAAGCCCTGTTCGTACATTGGTAGGGAGGAATCAAAGTTGGCAACTTCAAACAAAGTAATAGCTCCAGCCCAGAGTACAATTAAGCCAGCATGGGCTACATGAGCGCCCAATAGCTTGCCAGATAGGTTAACAAGCCGAGCATTACCTGCCCGCCATGGGATTTGCAGATTCTCATCTGTTACGACAGTCATTACTATTGTTCTCCTTATATAATTATCATTTTCTTTATGGCTTTAATACCCCACCGTCACTTGCGATGTTCACGCATTACTTGGGGGAGCGTAGACGCGGAGTGGCTTGTCGAAGACTATCCCCATGTAATTTTCCTCCTGTCTCCTGTCTCCTGTCTCCTTCTTCAATGAACTTAGATTTTGACTTCTATTCAAGCAGGTGTAATAGGTGTAACATTCTTAGCCATAAAGTCAAAGAACGTTCCATAAAATACTTTACGAGTAGCAGCTCGCGCTCGGTAAGCGTGCCATAAATGTCCGAGCAAAGCTAGGAAACCTAATCCAGCATGAACGGTAGCAAGAGCAGTTCGCACAGAGTCGCTGCCAATAGGACTATAAAACACGCTAGGATAAACAGTTTCGTTGGTGGAGATAAAGACAGCTACGCTAAATCCTGCGATCGCAAGTGCCCCTAAACTGTAAGACAAGTAAGCCTCTCCGGACCAAATTAGTATTTGTTTTGCCCAACCCGTAGGTTTGGAAATAATGTGAAATAGACCACCAACAGTGCAGAGTAGGCTCACCCAGACATGACCACCGACCACATCTTCGAGATTATCTACGCTAGCCATGCCAGTAATTGTCCAACCATTAGGACTAAAGCCAAACAGATAACCGAAAATTCTTACGGGATCGAGATTAGGCTGTATTAACCTTACTTGTTCTATTAGTGGATCGTAAATACCACCTAAAACCGTTGCTTTAATGACCAATAGAGATGCTCCCACCCCCAACAGCACTAGATGAATACCCAAAATAGTAGTCATCTTGTTGCCATCTTCCCAGTCGTAGCCAAAACCTTTCTCATCAAGCTGTTTCGGCCCTAAAACTGCATGGTAGATACCTCCTGCTCCCAAAACAGCAGAACTGATGAGATGCAGCATACCGATGACATAGTAGGGATAGGTGTCGATTGTTTGTACCCCTGCTTCGATACCAATACCTAATGTTGCTAGATGAGGTAGTAATATTAGTTTTTGCTCGTACATTGGTACGCTGGGGTCAAACTGAGATAGCTCAAACAGTGTCATGGCACCTGCCCACAGCATGATTAAACCAGCATGGGCTACATGGGCACCTAGTAATTGCCCAGAGAGGTCTTTGAACCTGATATTACCTCCTAATAAAGCTGCACCTTCTTCTTCAGTGGCCTCAACATACCAGCCTAGCGATCGCCAAACAGGTGTCCAGAAAACTCCACTGTCGTTAGTTGTAGACATGGTGCTGCTTTCTTCATTGCCAAGTGTTTGCATAGAGATTTGGTCCTCAGTCTGATGAAGATCAGTTAAAGAAGGCTCTATAGCAGTCCTAAATAATTTGTAAAAATCCCAAAGTAGAATAAAAATTTTGATGATGATTATTCCTTATACCTTTGCTCTGTTGGATATTTTCTACATAGCGGAAATAGGACTACTATAATTGAGCTTTATTATCAATAATTTTATTTGAACACAATTAATATTTTTTATCAACAATAAAATATGAAGTTTTATTAAGGGGTATCTGTTACATCAATTGAGTTGGGGTTGGAGAGCAAGTAAGAAATAGCAGGAAAATCTAGGAGATATATAAGAAACAATTAGTTTAGTAGTCCTAGTAGCAAGAAATGTTCATCATGCACAATCCTTTTTTTTATGGGTGATATTATTTATAATTTATTCAAAAAATCACCTAACATAACCTTAATTTTATTGATATAGATTCTTAATAAGTTCTTAAACATATTTTAGGACTTATATCATGTCCATTTGTTTAATAGCAGCCTGGGAAAAACCGATCCTCTGCACGGATACTAAATCTACTGAGAGCGTTCGCTAATGCCATTCGCCCCTACTCTCCTACTCCCCACTCCCAAATATATGATAAGTATTCAACCGGATTTAATATCATTAGTAATAACAAGCACGATCGATGTTTGTGAGAAATACTATCAGCAAATAGCTAGGCTATTTCTTAGGAGTTATATCAGACTTTTATCTATTGGGTAGTTCCTGCAATTTGTGAATATACTAGCGCATACTGCTATATCTTTAGTCATTGCTAAATCTTTCTCAATTCTCTTCCTTCGATGCCTCCTGACTCCTGACTCCTGAATTTCCCTCCTGGGAGGGGGAGGGGCGAGGGGTGAGTTGACTCCTAAAATAATTAAGATTAATATCATACACTAATTCACCAACGTCAATAATTTTTCAGCATCGATCAAACCAAAACCCCATTTTGGGTCGAAACTGCCAACAGGTTTTCCAGGAATAAAACTACTTGAATGCAAACGTTGCTTAATTTCTTCAGGGGTTAACTGCGGCTCCTTTTCCAACAGTAACGCTACCAACCCAGTAATAAACGGCGTTGCCATACTCGTACCTGCCATCACGTTATGAAACTGGTCAACTTGCATCATTGAGGAACAAGTAGAAGCAGACGACAACTGCAGCACCACGATTATGTCGAGAACCTTTCTCAGGATTAGCAAAATAACAAGAATCTGGCAAAACTTCCCACATCTTTTTTGTCACTGATAGAGGTCGATAGCAATCATAAACTTTTAAACCTAATCCTATTATTTTTAAATCTGCCTGGACTTGTGATAATTTTTCTGCTACTTCTTTTCTTCAAGCACATTTTGCTACAGGGTATAATTTTTGGTTGAGGAAATTATTTGTAGTGGCATAGCGAATATCTAAAATAATCTCATGATTCAGACAAACTCAAAACCAGTAACTTTTTGTTGGGTTTTGCTACCGCTCAACCCAACCTACATTTTTAAGCTTATTAGTCTACTAATAGGTAAGCTTGGTAAAGCATTAGCGATCGCTCCAATAGTTGCAGTAGTAGCACCACCAGTTGCTGTTGGAGCATTAGTTTCGTGATTAGCGCGTGATGAATTTTTACTAATTATCACCAAACTCATAGTTCCGCTCAACCCGGTCTTACTTTAATTGGGTGCAGTTAGCGGAACTACAAATTGAGATTTTTTCTTATAGAAACTTCAGTTTAGGAGCTACCGAAATTCTTAATTGGAATTACTGATTAATTCAGAACCAAAAACAATTTCACCAAATTATAGCGTTAAATTTGGTATGAATAAATAAGTAAGTTATAGCTTCAATAATTCAACCTAACTTGTAAAAACAGCCAAGTATTTTCTTGGTGTATCTTATCTTGATCGCTCAACATTTGAAAGTCACTATCAAGGGAAAAAATCTCTACATACTCAAAATAAAACTTCAAATACCTAATCTTTGATACACATCATCCAAATGTTTTAAATGATGTTTCGGGTCAAAACAAGCTGCAATTTCTGCCTCAGATAACTTACTTTTAATTTCTTCATTTTTGCAAATTAAATCCTGAAAATTACCATTTGGTTGATTCCAAGCTTGATGGGCGCAAGACTGAACAATTTGATAAGCATCCTCTCGAATCATGCCTTTTTCTACTAATGCCAAAAGCACTCGCTGACTAAAAATTACCCCTCCATAAACATTCATATTTCGCTTCATGTTTTCTGGGTAAACTAACAAATTTTTGACTAAATTAGTAGTTTCTTTGAGCATAAAATGAGTTAAAATGCAAGCATCCGGCAAAATCACTCTTTCAACAGAACTATGGGAAATATCTCGTTCGTGCCAGAGAGCAACATTTTCCAAAGCGGCAACGGCATGACCCCGCACAATTCTCGCCATTCCCGTTAACCTTTCCGAACGAATGGGGTTGCGTTTGTGGGGCATGGCGCTCGAGCCTTTTTGACGCTTAGAAAAATATTCCTCAACCTCTAAAACATCGGTACGTTGAAGGTTACGAACTTCTACAGCAAAACGTTCTATAGAAGCAGTCAGCAACGCTAAAGTTTGCACATACTCAGCATGGCGATCGCGTGAAATTACTTGAGTAGATGCAGTATCCGGTTGAAGTCCCAGTTTTTGGCAGGCGATCGCCTCAACTCGTGGGTCAATATTTGCATAGGTTCCCACTGCTCCAGAAATCTTACCCACAGCAATATTATCACGCATTTTTACCAATCTCTGGCGGTTGCGACAAACTTCTGCCAACCATCCTGCCAACTTAAAACCAAAAGTTATAGGTTCCGCATGAATACCATGGGAACGACCTACCATCACAGTTTCCCGATGCTGTTGTGCCTGATAGCGAATTGCTTGTCCCAACTCTTCAACACATGACAACAACAGATCCAGACTCGCAACCATCTGTAATGCTAATGCAGTATCCAAAACGTCAGAACTTGTCAACCCTAAGTGAATATACCGCCCAACATCACCAACATACTCATTCACATTTGTCAAGAAAGCAATCACATCATGGCGGACTTCTGCCTCAATTTCGAGAACCCGCTTTGGGTCAAAATTAGCCTTGGCCTTGATTTCTTCTACTGCCTCAGCAGGTATGTACCCAAGTTCTGCCTGAGCTTCACAGACAGCTATTTCTACTTGTAACCAAGTTTTTAGCTTGGCATTCTCAGTCCAAAGTTCACCCATTTCGGGCAAGGTGTAACGTTCAATCACACTCTATAATAAAATTAAAACAACCGTTACATTGTATAGCAGGGAACAGGGAACAGGGGACAGTTGGAAAAAAATTTTCTAGTCTAAGATTCGTCATTAGTCTATGTCCTAACCAATTCTTTCTAACTATACTATTGACAACCACAAATGGGGAAAACTGAAAAATTATAGCCCTACGCGCTAGGGAGTAGGGATCAGGGAATAGGGAATCACAAACTGTAAAAGGATTTTAGGATTGAAAAATGTCCTAACCAAGTTCTTGTAGTATTACAACGCATCTAAATTTTTTTACCAACGATCAAGATTTATCGTCCAAAAAGACACTCCGCGATGGGGGTGAAACTATATTAGAGGGATAGAATTCTGTTCTACTTGCGCGATCGCTTAATTCGATTAATTTATACCAATTACCATGAATTAATGCTTAACTTAGGTAGCATTTAAATTATTAAAGAAGCACCTCAGCGTTCAGCTTTTCCTGCGGAATGCTGCGCAAACAGCTTTCAGCAGATTTTTTTTGAGATGTTCTCGTTTGCGGAGCATTCCGGAAATACGTTGTACTGTGTAAGTGGTAATTCTAATGTTTATTTCTCCCCCACTCCCCCACTCCCTGACTCCTGTACTCCTACGGGCAAACGGCCGTTCGCCCCCACTCCCCCACTCCTCCACTCTCTTGTGTTGTTCAATCAATCAAAATATCTTCCTGAGATTCTTGAGAATCATGTAATCAGTTTAAATCTGGCATTTCATCAAGAACTTGTTTGATAAACTCCTCCCATAACTTTCGCACTTTAGCTAAATAAGGATCGCCCAGACGCATTTGCAGGCGATGCCGAATTTGAAAACTATCCTTTTCATACATCACCAAATTAATCGGAGGTCCCACAGAAAGATTAGATTTCATTGTAGAATCTAGAGAAACTAAAGCACATTTAGCAGCAGCTTCTAAAGAAGTATAAAAACTTAAAGCACGGTCTAAAATTGGTTTGCCATACTTAGTCTCACCTATTTGTAGAAAAGGTGTTTCTTTTGTAGCAGAAATACAATTCCCTTGAGAATAAATCAAAAATAATTCAGGATCTTGTCCTTTAATTTGACCCCCTAGTAATATACTGCATCCAGTGTCAATTCGATCCTTTTGTAGCCAAGAGCGGTCTTTTTCTTGAATCTGTCGAATTTTACTCCCAATATAGCGAGCAATTTCGTAAAGGGTAGGAATAGTATGAAGATTAGTATCCTCAGAAATCTTGAAGTCTTTTTTTAGTTCAGTGATTACTCCTTGAGTAATTGACAAATTTCCAGAAGTGCTGATGAGGATAACCCGCTCTCCAGTCAGAGAAAAATCAAATAGCTTCAGGTAAGTGGAAATATAGTCTACTCCCGCATTAGTACGAGAGTCAGAGGCCATTTAAATACCAGATTCAGTAATAATACCAAGGCAATAAGTCATATATTAAGTAACTCAACCGCTTCGCGGAAGCCAAAAATGACTAAGTAATTCTGAGCAAACATTTCGCTGCGAAATGTTATGCAAACAGAATTAAAGACATACTCAAGATAGTCAAAAGTTTAAAATTGAAAGTCAAAAGTCAAGTAAATATACTTCATATACTCTTTTTTTGACCTTGTTTAAGTATTTTTGCAAAATTTTTGTGATTTTGTTGTGCAGGATGCAATTTTTTTAAGAATTTATGAGTACCCTCTTATAGATAATTTAACTAATTTAGGTAATTAAACTCATTCATCTGAAAAATCATCCTTATAGGTATAGCCATAAGACGTAATAAATGTTAACATTCTTAACATAGTATTGAGTAGTGTAAAGGCCATCATAATTATCTGAATAGATAAGAAACGAAAAAGCTGTACTTTAGGCCAATCCAATCTGGATTCTGTACTAAAGCACTTGAATCTTAGTCAAAATCTAATCTAAATTCTCAAAAAATAGTAAAACTTCTTTTATTGTCCACAAATTCTTACAAATAGATTCAAAAGATAAAAGATAATTTGGTTTTTTGACCAGATCTAAAATCTCAGAAATATCAAATTTATAATTTAGAATTTCTGTAGGCCAAATTAATTATATCAAATGGCCATAGAACAAACTTCTTAAAAAAAATCCAAGGAAAGCGCAATACCCGCCCGCTTTTCTTGCTAACTCAAAACAGGGCGCTCGAAACCCTACCAGTAGAGATATCTAGCGGGAGAAGAGTTATGAAGACAAAAATCTCAGACACCGATTCTGTACGCACTTACCTCAGAGAAATTGGCCGTGTCCCCCTATTAACCCATGAAGAAGAAATTCTTTATGGAAAACAAGTACAACGCTTCACAGCTTTGCATGAAGTAAATAAGACCCTCACCGAAAGTTTAGGCCGCGAACCGACAATAGCAGAATGGGCTGAGGCCACAAACTTATCTAGTCATGAATTGCAGCGAATTGTTCGCGAAGGTGAAAGAGCCAAACGAAAAATGGTGGAGGCCAATCTACGATTGGTAGTATCTGTTGCTAAAAAGTATATCAAACGAAATGTAGATTTGCTTGACTTAATTCAGGAAGGCACTATCGGTATGCAGAGAGGGGTAGAAAAGTTTGATCCTACCAAGGGTTATAGATTTTCCACTTATGCTTATTGGTGGATTCGCCAAGCCATAACTAGGGCCATAGCAGAAAAAGGTCGTACAATTCGTTTGCCGATCCACATTACAGAAAAGCTGAATAAGATCAAAAAAGCCCAACGCCAACTAACTCAAGAGTTAGGACGCTCTGCCACTACCCATGAAATAGCAGAAGAACTAGGTTTCACTCCAAAACAAATTCGTGAATGTTTGGAACGCGCTCGCTTACCTCTATCACTAGATTTACGGGTAGGGGACAATCAAGATACGGAGTTAGGAGACCTACTAGAAGATACAGGAGCTTCTCCAGAAGATTATGCTCTCCAATCTTCCATGCGTAGTGATTTAGAATCAATTATGACTGACCTGACTCCCCAACAAAAGCAAGTTTTGGCATTAAGATTTGGCTTAGAGGATGGACAAAGTATGACTCTCTCAAAAATTGGCGATCGCCTAAATATTAGTCGTGAAAGAGTACGACAAATAGAAAGAGAAGCTCTAAGTAAACTTCGTAAAAGAAAACAAGATATGAATGATTATTTAGCTAGTTAACTTTTCTGGCGGAAAGTCCCCACCCTATAATATTTGATTCAGAGCCCTATGGGAGAGCCATAATATGGAATACTAATGGGCATAGGGGGAAGACATTACCTCTATACAAGCTGCAACTCTTCTGCGGGTTAATCCCGCGTTGTTGCTCAAGTGTAGCGTCGGGAGTTTATCAAAACCTATCTAAAATGGAGCGAGAGGACTCTCGGTATAATCTTAGATTTACCGGAAGGTGAATCGTGACCAAAATAAAAACAGATACTGACCTTGATTTGCAAGAGTCTAACTTAACACCACTCATCTGGCAAAAGGCAAGAGAAAATATATCTAATTCAATCGTTTTATCGGAATAGTATTTGCTTGCCCACTTAATTTTTTTAAGAAGATTGCTACTTGTACACCACTACCGAATTATGTTATAATCACGAAATAATGCGTCATGTGTCAGTTGCAAAAGTGATTTGTCATTGAGGTGTTACTGCCGCCTTTACAGATAGTGGTTCAACAAATTGACTGTGTAGGCGCACTGTCGGGGGTTGGAAACAATCTAGATAAGTGCCACTCAAGCAGTAAACCTAAATCATGAGGTTTGGGAATTCCTCGTTATAATCGAGCGACTTAACGAGTGAGGATGTCAATAACCCTGTAAAGAAATAGAACAAGAAGCAGAGGAAATAAAATACTTTTTCTCTGCTTTAGCTTTCTCAGATTCTAAATCAATTTATCAATCATATCATGTCCATTGGTATAGTTTGTATAAAAACTTGGTAAATCTCTACTTTTTCTTTCTTCCTTATAGTTCATAAAATATTGCTACAGTCACAACATAGGGAACAGGGAACAGGGAAAGAAAAACAGGATTAAAAAGAGGAAAAAGTGTTGAATTTTTATAATTTATGGAATTGATGATTTTTTATTGTCGGAATCAATTACCAATTAAGATGTCACTACCTTTTTTGAATTTGTTATTGCTTGCACTCGATCATACCGATGCTGTCGGACTTGAGTTATATTGACATTTAAAGCTTCAAAATGTATTATTACATAATATATACTTATAGAGCCTATTAAAATGATATGCAAATTTTGTCCCAACCAATGGTTAATATTCTAGCTGCCATAATTTCTACGCACATTTTAAGCTAGCTTTTAAATAATGGACATTGGAAATACCTGAAGTAATAATTTCGGTTATATCTACTTTGATGTGACAATTATGCTGTTACATTAGTTTATAGGAAGTAAGAATATTAACAACCCCAATATATTATGTGGTTAAGTCAATCAACCACATTTGATTTGTCGATATAAACAAAGTTTCTGAAACGGAGTTAGTAAAGTGACCAATAGAAGAAATCAAACCCGAGAGTTTTTTGAAGAAAGTTCAGAAGGAAGTAATTTACTCTGGGAATATGTCCAATCTATGAGTTCAGACACAGTTTCTCAATTATCAAAGCCAAATTCTCAAGAAGTTTTTCAAGTGATGGAAAGAAACATTGTTGGACTTTTAGGCAATCTACCCTCAGAACAATTTAATGTAAGTGTAACAACCAGTAGAGAAAATTTAGGTAAGTTATTAGCTTCAGCAATGATCAGTGGTTATTTTCTCAGAAATGCTGAACAGAGAATGACATTTGAAAAATCTTTGCCAGGAAATCAAATCAGCAATAATGAAGGTTAATTAATTAAGTTTTGATCGTCCTCTTGGTTAATTAACCAGGGGATTTTTGTTTGAAATAGAAAAGATTAAAATATGATATTGCCTCATAAGTTAATTGGTGTTGCTGTCATCTGGAATGAAGCAGGACAAATTTTAATTGATAAACGACTACCTGGGGGTGCATTTGGCGGTTTATGGGAATTTCCAGGTGGCAAAATAGAAGCAGGGGAAACAATAGAAGATTGTATTAAAAGAGAAATCTTAGAGGAGTTAGGAATTGAGATTGCAGTAGAAGAACATTTAATTACTATAGAACATAGTTATTCTGAAGTTAAAGTAACACTTCATGTCTATCATTGTCGCTATTTGCGGGGAACACCAAAAACTATAGAATGTGATGAGTTTAAGTGGGTAACTTTAGATAATATCGAGCAATTTACATTTCCTCAAGCAAATAGTCAGATTATTACTGCTCTGAAAAAAAATCCACATTAATTGACATGCTCTACGGTCTGTTTCGACTGTCGCCGACATATTTACAGCAATTAAATTCAGCAATTAAATTAAATACATCAGGACTTACGCAAAGACACTATATATAGCGCATGGTAAATAGAGCGATTGCTGACGCAAAGCTCCGCTAACGCTATGATTTTTGTCAGCGATCACCTACTATTTTTGATTCTATATCTATCCATAAAAACTTAAATAACCGTCATTTTAATTGTAGGATATGGCGTTGGTGAATCAAGCTATGAAACCTAAATTTAGCCAAATATAAAATGTTTTTCAGTTAATAGTTAGACAATTGCCATTCAAGCACAATCATAACCACGCATCACCAACGCCTAGGATATTTGAGCTCTGATACTAGATATTTGGATAATAATTGATGTTTGAGTTGATAAATAGTCAGGACTTAGGGAAAGACACTATATATGGCGCATTGCAAATAGAGCGATTGCTGACGCAAAGCTCCGCTAACGCTATAATTTTAACAGAGCGATCGCCCAGTATTTCTGATTCTATATCTATCCATAAAAACTTAAATAACCGTCATTTTATAGCAGTTTTCATTAACATAGAATACAGTTATTAAGTCTGTAATTATTAAACTTCAAAGATACTTATATTTTGTCTGTAGTTTACCTTTTGCTCTGCAACATATAAAGCGGAGCTTTGCGGGAGCAAAAGACGGATTCCGACCGCTTGCGTCTGTCGCTGACGCGGGGTGGCACCGCTGTTCCCTGTTCTCTATTCCCTAAAAGCATAAAACTTTGTACCTTGTACCTTGTACCTGATCAACTCGAAAACTGCTGTAATATAAAATCCGGTTATATAGTTATCGCACTCTCTACTTCCATTCAATGCACACATAAAATGCCGGAATATCCCCAGATTTTTCCCTCCTTTCTGCTTCCTTTCTGCTTCCTTTCTCCTGACTCCTGAGTTATACGATAACTAATTATCCGAATACTATATAAATGTTTCATACCATGGAACTTCCCTAAAACATCCATGACGTTGCTAGCAAAATCTTGCCAGATATAGTAAGCTAGTGCAAACAAATTTAGGGAGATACATTAGCAAAACACCCTACTTGTCCTCTAGTTAATTTGGCAAAATGTCCCAAACTACTCAAGCACTCTCAAAACCAATATTGGCTGAACCTGGATCGTCTTACATGAACAACCATCCTCAAGAGTCGCAAGAGTGGGTGGAAGTTTTAGTTGATGTTCCTTTCAAAACTTCAACAGATGATGCTGAAGATGAGGAAAAGTTATTTACCTACAAAATACCTCCCGATCTGGACATTCAACCAGGAGACATTTTAACAGTACCCTTTGGCAGTCAACAGGTAGGGGCGATCGCCATTCGCAAAACCTCCCAACTACCAGAAGGGTTAACGAGCGATCGCATCAAAAATGTATCGGACATTATTACTAGAGGTTTTTTCCCTCCCACTTATTGGCAACTTATAGAAAAAGTTGCTAGTTATTATCAAACACCTATTATTAGAGTTATTCGCACCGCTCTACCACCAGGGTTACTCAAACGTAGTCAACGACGCATCCGCATTATAGAAGAAGCAATACCAACAGGTGCAGAAATTTTTCTCAATGCTACCGCTAAAAAAATTCTGGAAGTTCTGCAAAATTCTAAAACCAAAGATTACACCTGGCAATATATCCAACGTCAAGTCAAAAGTGCTAACAGAGGATTAAAAGATTTACTCCAACGAGGTTGGGTAGAAAGTTATCTCGAACCTCCTTCTCCTCCAAAACCAAAATTGAGACAAGCTGTAACTTTAGTTGTTCAAAACTTACCGAGAGATTTAACCCCACGTCAACAAGAAGTAATGGAAGTACTACGGCGAAACGGTGGGGAAACATGGTTAACTGAATTGCTTAACAGTTGCAAAACTAATTCTTCTGTGGTCAGAAAACTAGAAGAAAAAGGCTATGTCATCATAGAAGCACAGGAGGTGTTGCGACGAGAAGAGGGTAGAGGCAATATCAGAGATGAAATCAAAATACTGACCCCATATCAAGCAGAAGCATTAACAACTATTACCCAAATACAAGAATTTGCTCAAGTGCTGTTGCATGGAGTTACGGGGTCTGGAAAAACAGAAGTATACTTACAGGCGATCGCTCCCATCCTGGAAAATGGCAAATCTGCTCTTGTACTTGTTCCTGAAATTGGTCTAACACCCCAACTGACCGATAGATTTCGCGCTCGTTTCGGAAACAAAGTCTACGTTTACCATAGCGCTCTGTCTCCGGGGGAACGTTACGATACCTGGCGTAATATGACATGGGGTATTCCTCAAGTTATTATTGGCACTCGCTCCGCCATCTTTGCTCCATTACCAAAATTAGGTTTAATTGTATTAGACGAAGAACACGATAATAGTTTCAAACAAGACCGCCCCACTCCTTGTTATCATGCTCGCACCGTAGCAAAATGGCGAGCTGAACTCGAAAACTGCCCATTAATATTAGGTTCCGCAACACCCTCTTTAGAAAGTTGGTTAGAAACAAGAGAATACCACCCAGAAAACTTGAGTCAAGGAGATCTTAATCTAGGAGAAAATGTAGATGAAAATGTTTCCCCAAAACCTAACACCCAAAACCTAACACCTAAAACCTACTACCTGTCATTACCAGAGCGCGTCCACTCACGACCAATGCCACCTATAGAAATAGTGGATATGCGCCAACAACTGCGACAGGGAAACCGGACAATGTTCAGCTATCCTCTACAAGAAGCACTGCAACAGTTACAGGAAACAAAACAACAAGGCATTTTATTCATCCACCGTCGCGGTCACAGCACATTTGTATCTTGTCGTAGTTGCGGTTATGTAATGGAATGTCCCCATTGCGACGTTTCACTTTCCTATCATTATACTCACGAAGGGGGGACTCAACTGTTACGTTGTCATTACTGCAATTACACTCAACTACAACCCCAACGTTGCCCTGAATGTGATTCTCCTTTTTTTAAATTTTTTGGCAGTGGTACTCAAAAGGTAACTCAAGAGTTAACTAGACAATTTCCCGATTTACGATGTATTAGATATGATAGCGACACTACTCGCACCAAAGATGCACATCGAATATTGTTAACTCAGTTTGCTAATGGAGAAGCAGATTTATTAATTGGTACTCAAATGTTGACCAAAGGTTTAGATTTAGCCCAAGTAACATTAGTAGGAGTTGTTTCTGCCGATGGGTTACTACATTTTTCAGATTATCGTGCCAATGAACGTGCTTTTCAAACATTGTTGCAAGTAGCGGGACGTGCTGGTCGTGGAGATAATCCGGGGCAGGTAATTATTCAGACTTATACTCCCGAACATCCTGTGATTCAAGCAGTGCAACGTAATGATTATGAGTCTTTTGTGGAGACTGAATTACAGACGAGAGCAGAGTTACTATATCCTCCTTATGGGCGGTTAATTTTGTTGCGTTTGAGTAGTTATGACCCGACTGAAGTAGCGGTAACTGCTCAAAAGTTAGCAAGTGTGTTAATGGAAAAAGCGGAAGCAGGAAAATACGATTTATTGGGGCCTGCACCTGCTCCTATTGCTAGAGTCGCTAATCGTTATCGGTGGCAGATTTTGTTAAAATTATTATCGGGATGTGAGGATGTACCCGATTTGACTAAGTTGATTAATTTTTGCCCGCCAGCGGTAAGTTTAACTGTGGATGTCGATCCGATGAGTTTGTGATAAATTTAGTTTGCGCAACTACTTCGGACTATTAGTTATTGTAAGTTATTGCGACTGGAACGGAGAGGAGGGAAGCAATCTCAGGGATTGTGGTGGGCCTCCTATTTAGTTTATCGAACATAAGTATTATGAAGATTTGATGAAGTAGGCAAAATGTAGTTGACACCTGGGGGGGGAGCATATAGGATAGGGAGGAAATAGTGATAGCGAAGGACATTAATCCCTACATATAGCCTTTTCAACGCATATTTGCCCCCCGTCCTGAAAATGCTATAAAAAACTTGTAAATAATATAGATGGAAAAAATCCATCAAAACTGGACATAGCCATAATTCCTAGCTTTTTTGCCTAGCAATAGCTAGTGCTTACACAGCAAAAGTTTGTAGGACTATTGTAGCAGTTCCAAAATGGAACTCAACACAAAGCATAATATTTTCAGTAAACACTTATACATGAGAACAAACTAAAAATATGGTAGATGTTTTCTTTAATACTTGGGATAATGGGGGATTAAATAATTCACGCTCTATAGACACAAGCGATCCTACTTATGTAATCGTACATGGTTTCCAAAGTACGGGTGGAAATCCAGGTAATAATTTCACCCCTCAAAGTTGGATGTCAGAAATGGCACAAAATATACGAGATTTGGAAGGCAATGATGCTAACATTTTGTTAGTAGATTGGCAAGAAGGCGCTAATACTCTCAATTATTTTGCTGCTGCTGATAGAGTTGATGATGTGGGAGTTGAGGTAGCAGACTATTTGTTGAGTCAAGGTGTTAATCCTACCGATACTACTCTTATCGGTCACAGTTTAGGTGCTCATGTGATGGGTGAAGCAGGAGAAGAATTTCGCGAACGAAGTGGCGAAGTCGATCAACTTATTGGTCTCGATCCAGCAGGTCCTGAGTTTGAAGGAGGTTGGTTCTCTAGTGCTAACCCCACAGACGATCGCTTAGATCCAAGTGATGCGGATAGAGTTGTTGCTTTCCATACAAGCAGTACATTGGGATACGATGACCCATTAGCTGACTTAGATGTATATATTAACTGGGACGATCTATTCCAACCAGGTTCCTTTAGTTTTGTAGGTAATCACAGCTACGCTCACACATTGTATAACGATCTATTAGATGGGTTCACATTCCCGCAAAGTGACGACACTACTTTATCACTCTCAACTATTAATGGTAACACGACAGGTTCAGTATTTGTAGATACTTTCGCTGTATAGTCTAATGGATAAGGTGACACTGTTTTCCTAATCAAGGCAATAACAACTGTAGCATTAGCAATGCTTTGCCTGAAAAACTAACAAAAAAATAGTGGTTTGCATATAAATTAATCACAAACCGCTATATTTTTTTACCTATATTTCTCTTAAGATTCTGCTTGAGTTCTTTGTATTGCTTTCTCGATTTTTTCTACATCTTCTCCTTTACCTTGTTCTTTTAATAGGTCTCATATCAATTACCATGCATTAATGCTATACTTCCGATGAACTTCAGTTATTAAGTAATAATAATCGTTTAGTAATGTTTATAACGATTATCGGCATTAAACCAAGATATCTTACCTCTTTTCACCCTACTCCCTACTTCCTACTCCCTACTCTCAAGGAAATATTGTTTGTAACTGCTATCTAGAGAAAAGTTTTTATTGCTATCTCAATAGCCAAAATATCGTAAGTTGCAGTTAACCTTGTTGCCAAGAGGTACTAATTCTATTGTGAGGCAAAAACTATCAACAAATTCTAACCGTATTGTTTCCCCTCGCGATAACTGGTGGATTTTTGTAGGTAAATCTTCTTCCAGGAGCATAGAGATATCGGGGTCTAAAAATACTTTGATTTGTTCTTTGCCTATTTCGATCAAGATGGGGCGATCGCACCAGTAACAAAAACGCCTAATTCCCATTTCAAAATAAGACAATTCTCCTAAGACATCTTCCGGAGGAGCAGCAAATTTTTCTAATAAAAGTTCTCCTCATCTGATTTGAAATTTATCTTTTCCCTTATGGGTTTAATACCCCACCGTCAACGGGGGTGCTTAAAATTGTTTGGGATTCTAACCCCAAACAATTTTCCCTTCTGCCTTCTGCCTTCTGCCTTCTGCCTTCTGCCTTCTGCCTTCTGCCTTCTGCCTTCTGCCTTCTGCCTTCTTCAAGAAGATTACTCATTGTTAATTTAAGGAGTCAGTGCCATCGCCTCCGTAGTAGTACAGTAGGGTGAGTTAGGCGCTTACTACAAAATACTGTTGAACTGTCAAATATTACGTTGCGCCGTAACGCACCGTTGAATAGTTTGTAGCTATCTCAAAGATCTCGGTGCGTTACGCTTTCGGTGCGGAATACTGCGCAAACGCTAACACAACCTACTTGACTGACTCCTGACTCCTGTCTCCTGACTCCTTCTTCATGCGGAAATTTTCCCATCCATCCAGAGCATCCAAATCAGAAACTACTCCTTTTTCCATCAAAACCACACCATCTCTAAAATCAGTAATTCCATATTCACCAGAATTATAAAGTTCTTCAATTCGCGGTACAATTTTCTCTAACCGTTGGCGATCGCTCTTAAATGCGACCCGATATCTATTCAACCGCCACAGATCAACAATAATATATTGCACCTTTTCCACCTCTCTAGCATCATTTCTAAATTGCATTCTAGGAAACCGCAAAATTGCTCGACGACTTGATAAGTGAGGAATAATATAAGTTGTTGCTGCCACACTTGCATCATCAGGAATTTTTCCTAACAATGGTCGCATTTTACCAACGTGTTGCCATTGTTGGTGTGCGGGAACATAAACCCAAGGTTTAACTGAATCTGGTACTAAAAAATAAAAAGTGCGATTAGGATTAGATGTAAATGTAAAAAATAGCGACAAGCAAATACAAATTACCCAAAAACGGCGAAACTTTCCTGATGGCAGTGGTGAGTTTTCAACTTCTGATTCTCTCTTTCCCCACCATAGAATTGCACCGTAAAATAATCCAGGTACTACTGTCATAGCGTAGCGAATTGTAATTGACAGTACAGACAAACCTTGAGCAGAAAATAATTTCAGTAAAGGAAACCCTGCTATCATCCAAGAAGCGGGAGCAACAGCAGGTACAAATGCTAAAGGTAACCATTGACCTAATAAATACTTGATAGTGCCAAAAAATGGAGTGAAAATTTCTGCTATTAACCGCCAAGGGTTACTAATCATACCCCAAATAATTTCCAAAGTCGAAGCTTCATCTCCTTCTGCATATTGACCGAATCTTTCCATCATAAATCTCTGGGAAATGTCTTCGGAAAATAGGGGCATAATCAGATTTGTTAAAGCTACCATATAAACAAAACTGAAAGTACAAATAGCTAAACCTATTTTGGGGTAGCGTTTACTCAAAATTAGATAGAATCCTACTCCAAATAAAACTACTCCTGCATCTTCTCTAACAGCTAAAATTAATACTACTAAAATCCAAAATAGAGGCCACCAGCGTTTTTCCATTGCCAGTAGTAAGCTAAATACAAATATAGGTATCTGACAAATATCATGGAAATTTCCGAGAGTAGGGCCAATTACTGCATTAGCACAATAGAAGCTAATGGTAATTATGGCTGATAAGGGTGGCTGGAGATAGTGCCTAGCTAAAATGTATAAAACTAAACCAGCACCAGTAACTAATGTGACCTGTAATACTGTTAGGGTGACAGGATATGGAAATAGAGCATATATTGGCAACCACAATAATAGAGCTGGAGTAAAATGTTGGCCTAAGCGGTGATAGTATACTTCTGGTACTTGGCCTTGGTGAACTACATTTGTAGAAAGAGCAGAAGAGAGAGAACTTTGAAAAAAACGACCGTGTATACTATTCCAAAAGACCTGGTTAAATATACCTTGGTCGTAAGAGGCGTAAAAACTATAATAGCGGTGCAAATTAAATAATAGACAGAGAACAAAGAAGGCGATCGCCGCCACAAGCACCACTCTGAGGGACTGATTTTTTTGCCAGCTAACCAACTTCATCCATTTTTAGCAATATTTCAAAATTTAAAATTACATTTTTTTGACAACTGAGACATGAAGTTCTGAGAGTATCCTCAGCAAACCTCCAACTACTATAAAATTTAAGCTTGCAGTATACCACTTACCAGAAAATTCTCCCTCACTTGAGTCATCATAACCACTGGTAAGATTTATCTGTATTCACTTACTATAAAATATCAATTATGTCAAGTCAGCATTAGATAATCTCAATATACTCTAGAACGCGAATTGAAAGTATTAGTGTCACAATATGAAATAGATATTAAATTATCTCAGAAACTAATTTTCTTTTATAGGCCATTAATAGAAAAATATAAAATTCATCCAATTAGTTTTTTAATCGTAAGTGGTAAACCCCGCCCCGCTTACAGCATAGGGCCAAGTATCTAGGTAGGCGGGAATATTCAATATGGATTACTACTAAATGGTAAATTATTCTATTTGCAAAAGAGATGCTAATAGCCTATCCCACTTACCTAGAAATTTTTTACAGGTGTCTTCAGAAAAATCTAATAATAATAATAATAGTAATGAGCAGGGATTTTTACAGATTTTATTGTTTATCAACAAACGTCCTGGCTCTCAAGAGCAAATTCAAGCCATTCGTAAGTCCCTCAACAATTTAGAAAAAGATTATGATTATCCCTTTGAATTTCAAGTCATTGACGTACAAGAGCAACCCTATATGGCAGAGCACTTCAAGTTAATTGCTACTCCTGCTCTACTCAAAATTTATCCTGAACCGAGACAAACCCTAACTGGTACAGATTTAATTGCCAAATTGGAATATTGGTGGCCACGCTGGCAACGTTCCATCGCCGAATATTGGCACACTCATAACTCTCAACCTCAGTCTAAACAGGTTGTTAATCAAAAATTATCTGTTAATTCCATCGACTGTGCTGCAGAATTAATGCAAATGTCAGATGAAATTTTTCGTCTCAAACAGGAAAAGGAACAACTTCAAGCTCAACTAAGATTTAAAGACCGTATTGTGGCCATGTTGGCTCATGACTTACGCAACCCTCTGACAGCAGTTTCATTGGCTCTAGAGACTTTAGAATCAACTCAAAAAACTGTTAATAGTGAGTTTCCTAGAAGCTCTCCGACTCTTATGGAAAGGCTAATTAAGCAGGCACGTTACCAAGTTCGTGTGATTGACAGAATGATTACAGATATTCTGGAGAGGCCAAGAGGCAAAAGTACGCAGTTACAAATTCAGCCTGAAAAATTAGATTTGGGGGCATTGTGTCGCGAGGTGATAATTAGTTTTCGAGACCGACTTAAGTCAAAAGATTTGCAGTTGAAAACGGATATTCCTAATGATTTACCGTTAGTTTATGCTGACCGAGAAAGAATACGTCAGGTAATAGTTAATTTGCTGGATAATGCCATAAAGTATACTCCTAAACAAGGAAAAATACAGGTTTTAATCCTCGATCGCACTACTCAAAAGATTCAAGTGACAATTTGTGATAGTGGTCCTGGTATTCCTAAAGAAAATCACGGTCGTATTTTTGAAGATAGTTTTAGACTCAAGCGTGATGAGTCACAAGAAGGTTATGGTATTGGTCTAGCTTTATGTCAAAGGATTATTTTATCCCACTACGGCAAAATTTGGGTAGAGTCTAGTCCAAATAATGGTAGTTGTTTTCAGTTTACTTTACCAGTTTATCGATGATTGATATAGTCAATCAAAACTATAACGTTTTATATATTTAGTGTTTAGACCTCATATATTAGTTATCTCCGGAAAAGAGGGAGTAGGAAGTAGGGAGTAGGGGGAAATAATTGATAATTTATATGCAATAATTGATTTTATTTTTGATGATCACCAGATGTCTATTGTATAAGTCCTGCGATCGCTAGATATATTTCCTTAAGTTCAGAACTTATGCACTACCTAATTTTTTGATGTTGGTAACTGATATTAGTAGCACTAAGTTTAGACTTGTTTTCAGTTCACTTAAATGATATGGTTAAAGGTTTAAGCAATATTTTATATAAAATCCGCTCGGGTTCGGTATAAAAAAATGTTCCATCCTCAGCGCCATTGCCAAATCTTTCTAAATTCTCTTCCTTCCGTGCCTCCTGACTCCTGACTCCTAAAAAATCCCCTAGATATTTGTAGCAAACGTTTATCAAATTCGTATTATGTCCAAAATGAATAGTTTTTCAGACTATTCTATGAGAATTTAATAGCAGTTGTTTTAGGTAAATTATCTATGCCTGCTAATGTTGGACAAAATCAAAATCAACCCTATATCCTTTCTGATGAAACTACTCAGTCTATGGTAGTTGTTGTTCCCGAACGAGGTGGCATCATTACTGACTGGCGTACTCAAGACCAAAAAATATTTTATCTTGATAAGGAACGTTTTGCTGACCCCACTCTTTCGGTACGCGGTGGTATTCCTTTACTGTTCCCTATTTGTGGCAACGTGGTTGACGATACCTATACGTTAGATGGAGAAAGCTACAAAATCAAGCAACATGGTTTTGCTCGTACCCTCCCTTGGGAAGTTACACAACAGTCTACCGAGAATGGCGCAAGTATTACTGTGACTCTCCGCAGCAGTGATGAAACTCGGGCAGTATATCCATTTAATTTTGAGTTGAATTATACATATATATTGCGGGGTAATACTCTAGAGATGCGATATTCTCACACGAATTTGTCTCAGAAACCTATGCCATTTGCTACAGGAATTCATCCTTATTTTGCTGTAACTGATAAGAGTCAATTAGAGTTTGATTTACCTTCAAATGAGTATAAACTTAAGGGCGAACAAACTGTTAATACTTTTTCTGGAGAGTTTGATTTTAATGCCGAAGAAATTGATTGGGCGTTTGTTAATTTGTCAAAACAATCAGCAGTAGTTACTGATAAAAGTCGTAATTTGAAGTTAACTATTAACTACGATAGTAATTACTCTACTCTAGTTTTTTGGACTGTCAAAGGTAAAGATTTTTATTGTTTAGAACCTTGGACTGCACCTCGTAATGCTATGAATACTGGGGAAAGTTTATTAATTGCTGAACCTGGTAAAACTGTGGAAACAGTTATTAGTATGACTGCGGAAATTGGCTAATTTTAAAAAAGCTGTCAGCATTTCAGCACTCAGCTTTCAGCTTTCAGCAGTAAACTTTTAGAAGGAGATTTAAACTCAAGTATGGGCGAATGCCATTCGCCCCTACAAGCTGATAACATTTGCGTAGCATTCCGTAGGAAAGTTCCTCATATAATATTTATAAAAATTCTAAATAAGTATAAAATTATGAGTACTTTGACATTAAATTTAGATACTGTTAATCTCACAGACGAACAATTCTATCAGTTATGTCAAAATAACTGCGATTTTAACTTTGAAATAACGGCTAAAGGAGTATTAATTATTATGCCACCAGTTGGTGGGGATAGTGGTAATCGAGAAGCTGAATTAATTATTGATTTGGGCATCTGGAATCGGCAAACAAAACTTGGTTTTACTTTCAGTTCATCTACTGTTTTTAAGTTGCCAAATGGTGCTAACCGTTCCCCAGATGTTGCTTGGATAAAACGGGAACGTTGGGAAGCATTAACACCTGAACAACGGCGCAAGTTTCCTCCCATTGCACCGGATTTTGTAATTGAATTAAGGTCAGGAACAGATGATTTGGAAATGTTGCGCGACAAAATGCAAGAATATATGGATGCTGGAGTAAATTTAGGATGGTTAATTAATCCTCAGCAGCAACAAGTAGAAATTTATCGTTTGGCAAAGGATGTGGAAGTAAGAAATCTTCCAACTGAATTATCGGGTGAAAATTTATTGCCTGGTTTTAGGTTGAATTTATAGTAGAAGGAGGAGCGAAGAAGGGGGAAGTTGAGTTTTAGAGGTACTGATAACTGATAACTGATAACTGAAATGACTATTGTTGATAATCAGATATAACTTTTTCCAAATACCAAATCTTATCCCTTCCAGGATATTTTTCTCGAACTTTTGCGATTAATCTTTCTGCCATTTCCCAATGCCCACCAACCATTTTTAAAAGTTTTTGTTGTAGTTGTTTATATTGATTATCTTCGTTAAGGTTCTGATTTTGACTAGGAACAGTTCCGTGAATTTTCTTCAAGTCATCTAAGGTTTTTTTATAGTTATTCCAATCTTCAGCATCCCCGAATAATTTAGCAGCATTCTGATAATCATCTATGGCTTTTTTCATTTCTTCTAAACGGAAATAAACAATGCCTCGATGATAAAAAGCTTTGGCTTCATTAGGGTTAATTTTTAATGCTTGTTCATAATCTTTTATTGCCTCTTGATATGCTCCCATATCCCGATAAGTATTTCCCCGACTTACATAAATAAGCGAATTATTCGGTTCAATTTTTAAAGCTGCATCAAGGTCAGCGATCGCTCCTTTAAAATCTCCCATTTTACTGCGAATTATCCCTCGATTTTGATAAGCTAAAATATCTCGGTCGTTAAATTGCAAAGCTTGATTAAAATCTGATATTGCACCTAAATTCTCCCCTTGTTTATAACGAATAATTCCCCGACAACAATAGGCTTGAGAATCTTCTGGGTCTACTTGTAAAGCCCAGTTTAAATCTGCTATTACTCCCTGGCGATCGCCTTTTTCAAATTTTCTTAAAATCTTATTTAAAAATGTTTTACTATCACCTTTTTGGAGATTATTTTCAACTTTTACAGCAGTAGTAGATACAGATTGTATTTGCTTAATATTATCCAAACATTTCCGACAATTAACTACATCTTTCTGTTCTAAATACAATTCTGCTCCTCGCTTAAAATTATCTATGGCATCTGCTTGATTATGTTGTTGACGATAAGCATTACCCAACAATTTATATGCCGGAGCATAGTTATTATTAATAGCAATTATTTGATTTGCATCTGCAATAGTTTCCGAAATATCTTTTACTGCCAACTTAGCAATACCACGAGCTAAATAAGCATCTATATAATTAGGATTAATTGCTAAAGCTTGAGTATAATCAACAATGGCTTCTTTGTTGTTTCCTAAATCAAACTTTGCTAAACCTCGGCCATAATAAGCTTCAGCAAAATTAGGATTAATTTCTATAACTCTACTAAAATATTGAATTGCTGCCTCATAGTCTTTAGCACGAGATTTTGCTACTGCTTGCTTATAGATTTCTTGTTCCATTACACTCTAAATTAATTGTTTTATGAACAATCCTAGCATTTATTTGAAGGAAGAAGAAAGAAGTCAGAAGGAAGAAGTCAGAAGGAAGAAGGAAGAAGGAAGAAGGAAGCAAAGAAGAAGGAAGCAAGGAAGAAGGAAGCAAGGAAAAAATGGATGGGTACTCAAACTCCTTCTTGAGTGGCAGTAGGGACGTTGCATGCAATGTTCCCATAGCAACTCCCAGGAGGGGAAGTAAACCATCAATAATTATTTCTACTTGAAAATAAGAGGCAATTATTAATTATGAATTATTAATTATTAATCGCCTTTTTCAACTTTCATAAATTTCCAGAGGCAACCCATCTGGGTCGGGAAAGAAAGTAAAACGTTTGCTAGTTATTTCATCAATTCTAATATTTTCTACTTCTATATTGTGAGATTTCAAATAATCGACAGATTCATCAATATTATCTACTTCTAAAGCTAAATGTCTCAAACCACAAGCTTCTGGACGAGTTAATCTTTTTGGAGGGTTGGGAAATGAAAATAATTCAATGCGATCGCCATTTCCTACAAGTAAATCTAACTTATAAGAATTGCGTGCTTTTCTCCAAGTTTCTTGAATAATTTCAAATCCTAAAATATTCACATAAAAATGTTTTGATTTTTCATAATTAGAGCAAATAATTGCAACGTGATTGAAGCTTTTGATTTTCATAGGGTAATTCTAATAATTGGCAATAGTAATTAACAAAAAGAATATCATAAACGAAGGCAGAAGGAACAATTGGTTGGGGAGTGATCGAGAGTCGTGGCAACTTTTTAGTATCCCCATCCACTTTTCTCTTATTCTTTCTTCCTTCTTCCTTCTTCCTTCTTTCTTCTTCCTTCTTTTTTAGCGATACTAAAATATTCGCGAGCAAGATGCTCGCACTATCAAATTTATCTTTTCCCTGATGGGTTTAATACCCCAACCTCACCCACGGTATCTAGAATTGGTTGGGTATCATTCGAGGGTTGTCAACTTTTTAGTATCTCCTCTTTCTTCCTTCTTCCTTCTTTCTTCTTCCTTCTTCCTTCTTCAATGCCTATGCTTTATTACAACTTTCACGACTGCACGTACCCCTAAGAATAACCTCATAACTTTCAGGATAAATTCCTGGTGGTAAACGATCCATTTGCAAATTACTAAAAGTTTCCCAGTCGATATCAATGATCGCGCCACACTTTTGACAGCAAAAATGATGATGAGGTTTAACGTTAGCGTCATAACGAGTTACTCCCTCTTCCAACAATACTTCCTTAACTAACCCTACTTCTCGTAACACTGTTAAGGCGCTATAAATAGTTGCCTTGGAAGAAATTGGTAACTCACGGTTGACTTCACTCAGTATCTCCTCTACTGTCGGATGGTCTGAACGAGATAAAAGATTAGCGTAAACTGCAAACCGCTGAGGAGTGATTCTCAGTCCTTTAGATTGCATTTCTTTCTTAATATTTGTTGCAGTATAGTTACTGTTCATTATTTAGGCTTATTAATAGATTTTATACCAACTTCAGATTATAACACATCTCAACAAATATTGGTTGTTAATTTAAAATTAATCTTTTCCTTGACATTTTATTAAATAAGAATTATTCTTAGATATAACAGAGTAAAAGAAAGAATTCAGGAGAACATCATGGACTTGTCCAACTCTAACACCGCCAAAAACTTGTCTGATGCTTTTGGAGGAGAATCAATGGCTAACCGTAAATACCTTTTCTTTGCCGAAGTAACCAAGAAATTGGGCATGGCAGATTTAGCCAAACTTTTCCGGGAAACAGCTAACCAAGAAACTCAACACGCCTTTTCTCACTTTCGCCTACTTCACCCAGAGTTAGTAGTAGACGACCCATCTACTTTGACTGAAGAGCAGAAAAAAGCGATCGCTTCTCGTTGTTTAGAGTTAGCAATTGAAGGAGAGACCTACGAATATACAACTATGTACCCAGAATTTGCCGAGCAAGCACGGGTAGACCGCGATAGTGCCGCAGCAGCAGAATTTAAGGAGCAAGAGGAAGAGTCTCGCGAACACGCTTCCATGTTCCGTCAAGCAACTCATAAATTTGGTTTATTGACTAGCATTGAGCATCACCACGCGGATCAATATACGGAAGCTCTCGAAGGTTTGAATGGGGTTGCACCGAAACAAAAAGCTGCTGGAAAGGAAACTGCAACCCGTAAATGGATCTGTCGGGTATGTTCGATGATTTACGATCCAGTTGTTGGCGACCCTGACTCTGGTATTGCTCCTGGTACAGCATTTGAAGATATTCCTGAAGATTGGTCTTGCCCTATTTGTGGAGCGCAGAAGAAATCTTTTGTTCCTTATGAAGAAGCGGTTGCTGCTTAAGTGTTTTTTTTGTTGAAGCAAGAAGGAAGAAGGAAGAGGGAAGAAGGAAGAATATTGCTTTGTTTGAGTTTTAAGCTTTTTATCTGTTCTAACTTTTCCTTCGACTGCTATATATCAAATTTGACTGATAACTTAGTATAAAATCACTGCCATAGGAAAGTAATCTCCAATAGTTTTTGGGATTGCTTTTCTACATTAGATTTTACGATGACAGGACTGAATTACTACGATATCTTTTTTGAGTTTATTTTGGAGATATCTAATTATTTACTTCTGTTTGATGTCTAATCTAGTATTGGAGCATATTCTTTTAAAACTGAGATAATTTTTTCCCTATTTTCAGTAGATAAAAGCCTAATAATATGATTACTATAATCACGCACATCAAAAAACTTTGAAATTAGTTTTGATAATCCTTTGTTATTGTAATACAATAATGCTTTTTTATAATCTTTTTCTTGAATTATTTGATTATATATTTTCAAGTTTTTATCATAAATTTCGCTGATATTAATGGAATCACAAAGATCCTTTAAGGCTACAGATAATTCGTCTTTTCCCTTAGCCTTTGCATTAAACATCTTTAATTTGAATTCTATCTCAGCAGATGAACGCTTTGAACATTGATCTTCTAAGTTTTTTGAAATTATATCTATGACAAAATCTAAAACTTTCTGATAAATTTCCTCATAGTTGAATCCTAGATTATTTGCAACAATTTCTAGTAGTTCAGGTACACATAAAATATTCTCAATTTCAGCAACATTCAAAGGTTTTATACCAGATTCTTTGAGAGCTTTTATTTGATATTCAGTTCTATAGTCCATATCAATAACACCAAAAGCCTTAATGTGATGAAATGCTGAATTATCTCGCATTGCTTTTGTTGACTCAATCACCTTATCACAACCTCCACGAGGCACTATTAAATAATTTGGATATATTGCCGAATAAATCTTATAATCTAAGCTGCCTTTATCACCCTCAACAAAAACAATTTTTTTTCTACTTCCTAAAATTTCAAGAAGCACTGGTTCTGGTAAATTTTCACTTTCTGGTACTTCATCCCAATCCCATTGTTGACCGTCATAGCTTTTAACTAATATTTTTTTAGCTCCTATTCTAGAGGCCGCAAAGTCAAGATCGTGGGTAATATAAATAAATAGACAAGTAGGTTTTGCTGCTTCAATTTCTGACCAAAGCTTATTCATTAATGACTTATGAAGATGAATTTCTGGTTCATCTATAATTAAAATAGAGTCATTTGGTACGCATAAACATTGAGCCATTAAATATAAAGCGACTCTTTCTCCATCACTCATTTCTCGACCATGATAAGTATCACTATTTGAAATAGCAGCAGTAACCTTATCATTTTCAATCACAAGTTTTCTATGAGGTAGAATATCTTTCCAAATACGCTGTATTACATCAATAGGAGAGTCATAAATTTTCGGAGATTTATCATTTCCTTCGCTCTGCATTTCTCTTACTTGATGGACATATTCACTATTTCGATTATTTTCTTTTGCAAAAAGAAGAGAAAGCACTTGATCATAATCATCAAGCATAGGTGTAACACTTAACTCCGGTCTCTGATTAGCTTTCCATCTTTGTATTTTCTTTGTCTGTAATTCTCCCCAGCTTTGAGGTATTGTACCTATACCAAATAATAGCTCATTGTTGGCTTTTTCTATACTTGTAAGAGACACATACTCAGAAAAATCTAAATTTCTTTGGGCGGAAATTCTGTGAACCACTTGAGAACTTTCTTGGTGTTCTTCTATCCAACGACCAAGTCTACTCTTACCAGAACCATTAGCTCCTATAATTACAACTGCTTCAGAGCATTCTAAAGCCTCATTTTCACTTTTTCCTTTTCTAGGTGGGAATATTAACTTTTTATTCAACATTTCTATTTTATTCATATATAAAGTTAGGTAAATTCCTAATTATTAAAATGTTAGCAAATTTTATAATTCTAAAAATCTATAGACCTAACAGCAAAATCTCCTAAAGTCACAGTAAAATTATCCTGCTGTTTTGTCGCTGCAAAATTCACTACAACTTCACAAGCAACAGCAACAGTTAACATTACTAAATTTCTCGCTAATGGATAATCACAAATATCATCATTTACTGGAGAAGGGACTCGATAATTTTCATTCCAAATTATCTCTGAATATTCAGAAGCTAACCCTACATGAACACAAAAAATATTAGCATCAGCACAATAATTTTTCACAGCACTCCGACTAATACTATTATCAAAAGTATCAATCACTAATTCACTTTTTGCTAATAGTTTACCTGCATTTTCTTCAGTTAATTTTTGAGATTGACCATCAATTTTTACTCCTAAAGCACGATAGAGACTATTGGTCAAAATTTTAACTTTAAAAGCTCCTATATCAGAACGATAATAAGGTTGAGTAGATAAGTTACCCTCCTCAATGCGATCGCAATCTATAACCCGTAATTTACTAAACCCAGAACGAGCTAAATTTTCAGTAATATTTGCTCCTAAAGCACCTGCACCACAAATAGTTGCAGTAAATTTAGCTAAACCAGAATTATTTAATTCTATCATTCAAGAAGTTGATGAACTACAACGTCTCATTATAGCCACTATTCGTAAATTAGAAGCATAATTTTCCTCCTTCTTACTTCCTTCTTCCTACTTTCTTGCAACTTCAGTCTTTCCTTCTTCCTTATTCCGTCTTTCCTCCTTCCTTCCTTCTTCCTTCTTCCCTCTTCCTTCTTCCTTCTTTAACAACACCCACTAAAGACTGTAAGTCAAAATGTCGATCGCCCCCACTCAGACAAATACCAGCACTCACTACAGTCAAATCATTTTTATCAATAGCAGAAGTATGACGTTCTCCATCCCTTGTCACCCATTCTACCTGCCAATAAGTAGAGCGATCGCGAAAATTCTGCAATTCACCTCCTCCCATTTCTAACGCTTCACGCAATTGTTTTTCATCCCTTTGTTGTTGCATTTGTTTCAAAAATTCTTCTTTTTGTCGCGCTACTAAGTCATAAACTGTTTTCATTTCTGGAGTTATCCCCTTAAACTTAACCTCTTTGGGTGGCGTAATATTTTTCAACGCTTCCCGTAACTGTTCCGCAACAAAAGGGTCAGCACGGCGATCGATATCTTCATACCACCAGGAACTACCATCAAATCTAGCAATTATTGACTCAAACATAGCTCCTTCTGTTACTAGATGAACTGCTATAGGTTTAGCAAAACCAAAACGTTGTTTAGCATCAGATTCATTAGTTGGATATGCTAGCCATTTTTGCCCTTTTAATTGACAAGCAAGGAATAATCTAAGAGGTTTTAAAAGTTGGAAATATTCCTCTAATTGAGGCAAATTTGGTTCTTCTACAAATTTTGCTATTTTGTCATTAATTGGTTGAAAAATTCCCCAACCTTCAATTTTTTTAGGTTGAGTTTGAAAGGTATAAACCATTCCTGCTACTTTTGTTTTGACTCGCCCATTTCTTATACAAGGTGCTAGAAATTGAATATTATTTAATTGTGCTTCTTGAGCAGCTAATTTGTTTAATAAATTTCAAATATCTGTCATAGTTTTTGATTTATTGAAGAAGGAAGAAGGAAGAGGGAAAAAGGAAGAAAGAAGAAGGAATAAGTAATATCATGTCTGTTGGTATCGTTTGTGTAAAAGTTAGCGTGGATATCTACAGGAAATTTAAGTTTTTTTCTTGCTCTTAAGCCTTCCTGCCTGTTGCCTGTTGCCTACCTTTGCTATACAATACCGATGCTACCGGACATGATATAATAATGAGTAAATTTGGAAGTTAAAATTTATTAACTGGAAGGAAGATAGTAATATTTAATTTCTGGAGATTTCTATTAGACATCTTCAATTATAAAAAATCAAATCAATTATCGCACAGAAATTATCAATTATTTCCCCCTACTCCCTACTCCCTTTTCCCTCTTTTCTGGAGATGTCTATTTAGCAACAAAGAAATAGTTTGGTATCAAGAATTTTAAGTTTTAACTTCTTAATATTAAATTCCTTTGCTTTGTGAGTAATATCATTTCTAGCATCATTAGAGGCAAACGGCCGTTTACCCCTACAATGTTGACTGTTATTTTTTAATTTCAATACTGAATTATAGCAGTCGAAGCAAAGGACGCGGACAGATCAAAAGCTTAAAAATCAAACAAAGCAAGACTTTTCTTTCTTCTACTATATACCAATGCTACTGGATTCGATATTAAGCCCAAATGCGTCCGCGACAGAAAGGTTTATCGTCTTCCCTCTTCTGGTCTTTGAACATAATTTTCCAATGTGCATAGTCTTCCAGACCAGTTGCCAGCATCATAGATTCTTGTTCTTGCTCAGATAGATGTTGATTTTCGCTGTTACTCAAATTTTGAGAAGCTTGAGATGTTTGCTCTGACATAATTATCCTTATTTAACAACATTATAAATTTTTTCAAGATTAGCGATCACCCGACTATCCAGGTGCAGAGGACTCTCAGAAACCCCAACCAGAGAACTTGAGCTGATTGTAAGTCGGATAATTATAGAACCCATTTGAGATCTATTTAATCAAGAGATGGAGATATCTTACAAGGGTATGTTTTTGATATTGGCAACCAAAACAACTTCTCTCGACTGACTGAAAGCTTGATTTTTTCGTTGTCTTAGTCTAAAACTAAGAACGCTGAAACCCATATTTTTCCTAGGTTTCTTAAAAACATAAAGTATTATGCCATAGTGAGCAAAAGAGGAGCGAAATCAACTATTCCACCACGCCAAAATGCTGTGATTGGAAAGCGTGGCAACTGCAAAGCTGCTCTCCATCCCAGAGACGAGAGTCTCAGACGAATTCGTAAAAAAGGACGTAATCAATGGAAGCATGAAAGTGGATATCATCAACGCACTAAGAGCTGATTTATAAAGTAAATATTAAGAGGCTGAATTTATGGCAATACAAGGGTTTTGGGAGTTATAGTCCAAGAAAACCTAAATCCCTGAGAGTTAGATAAAATAAGGGTTTTAGCTAAGTTTACAAATCAGCTCTAAGATCGCAAACCACTATGTTTAGACTCAAAGTTTGATTTGGGGGTAAACTGCGAAGACAATTGTTTGAAAACCAAGCAGTGGAGTTATTCATTCAATACCCTATGCAAGGGCCACATGATACAGAATGGTAAACCCGAAAGTTATCAAATAGACGTAGAGAGTTATTTTTGATTTTAATATCTCTTTAAACATCTCAAAATTTAATCTTTTTTTAAGGAATTAATTCTTATTATAAAGTTAAGAAATTGGAAATAATAGCTAATTATACTCAATGTTTATTAAAATTGAAGAATGTAAACTTAATTTTCGGGTAGTGAAGAAATATATGGAACTATTGCAAGAACAAATTATTGCTTTGAGTAAAAAAATTGAAGCAATACACACCATTATTGAAAAACTGAACGATCAGGTATCAACCTTTATAATTAAACAGAAGGTAAATAAACATCCATCTACAGAAACTACTTCTAATCTGATACATGTCAATGAGCTAAAACAAAAATATAACGGTTTTGATCTAGAATTAGAACACAAAGATGTGCTAGTAGATGATGACTATATGAATCAAGGTAGTCAAAATATGGATGGAGAATTAACATCAGAGATTCAAATTCAACGGCTAACAGCTCAATTGACGGCGGCTTATAATAGAATTGCTGCTTTAGAAGAACAATTACTTTCAAGAAGAATTAAAACTTAGGTATATAGGGTAAATTAGATATGTAGGGTAAAAAGGGTAAAATAGAGGGCTACAAATGAGTTAAAAACCTAAACTAAATTGAGATGTTTTATATTAAATAGACTTAAATAAATGCTTTTAACCCTCAGTAATTAGGTTAGCAAAATTAAACGTCTAATATACGGATGTTGTAAATTTATCCAAACCTGGGCGGAATTCTGTATGTAGCCAATTCTACGGCTCTCCTAATAGATCTATCATACCATACTTATGATACTAAATCCGCCGAGCCAAAGGTACTTTTCAATCCTCTCTAACCTTTCTGCCCTCTGGTTTACCATCGTAATAAAGATACTCATAGATAGATAGCCGGATTTAGTGTAGCTTATCCTCTTCAAAGTTAACTTTATTTATGATCGGCTATCAGAATTTTCTTATTAGAATTATGTCTCCTGAGTCCTGAGTCCTGAGTCCTGATTCCTGAATTATGCAATAACTAATTATGGGGATACTCTATTACTTCGGAACAGACCAAGACCGCATTTTACCTTAATGTTACAGGCATCAAGTCAGATACATCAATAGTAAAACGATATACTTTTTTTGCCCTCCTAGTGTTATCTGGATTAAAAAACTTGAGCTTTACATCCCAACAGTTGCTATTGTAAGGACAGAAAGGACTTTTTTCGACTTCTATACTGTGCAACTCCATACCAACTGCTACTGCTTTAGAAATAGAAGCTGTTGATTGAAAAGCGTTTGTCGCAGCAAAGTTAATGGCCCGATCACGGTCTGCTTGTCCCAAGTTGCGGAGGTCATAATAAACCCGTTGCAGAAAACTTCTTAGAGATTTTCGTATTGCTTCTTCTTCAGCTTCTTCTCGCTCTGCACTTACTGATGCGAGGGCACTATCTATCAGCATATTCACTGTCCAACCATACATTCCTCTGGGACTATATATTTTTACCACAGGTAGAATTTGCCCAGAAAATAATTTCACAGTTTTGTCGCTCAACCTACCAGTGATGCTGACTCTTTCGATGTAACCTTCATTGTCTTCTTCCTCAACCTCTCCTGCTAACATATTTTGCAGAGTTTTATAAATATCCTCGGCAAATGCGCCTACAGGTTGGAGGGCGTAAATAGGAGTTAATTCTATATTTAATGTCCAGATTAAAGATTTGCCTTCATATAAATTAGCATCTAAATAATTTGCCATTTGGCTAGCATTATAAGGGTTCGCAGGAACTTGAACTCCTAAAATAACTGCTGCTGGCATCAACTGTTTAAATGAGTCACGCCGTGCTTCTGTGCCAAAATCATAACCCACTGTTCCCAAAGCATAAATTTTGTTGGAAGTAGCACTGGGCGTAATACCTTGAGAAGGCAGAAGGCAGGAGCGGTGCGACCCCGCGTCGGCGTTAGACGCAAGGGAATGCGCACCAAGAGAGGCAGAAGGCAGAAGGTTCTGTTCAGTTGCGGATTCTGACCCCGAATGAATGGGAGTCACTAAACGGGAGTTCAGCGGAGGTTTGAAACCCCCTTTGGTTGCCAGAATGCTCCTGCCTATCTCCTGCGGAGACACTACGCGAACGGCATCGGGATAAATCTCTCCTGCCTCCTGCTCTCTGCCTTCTGCCTTTCTATCAACCCCACTATCTCCTAATATTACATCTTCCTCTGGCGTTACCTCTGCCGTAGAAACTTCCACTGCTGCTAACTCCTTTCCTGTCAAAAGTTGAAAAGCTCCGGCAACATTGAGCTTACCTAACATACAGCGTTCTACTTCTTCGGTATCTTACAAAGTACAGGGAATGGCACTATTTGTTAATGCTGCCCGTATTGCTTCTGCATCTGGAGCTGCTCCTTGCTGCAATTGTAAACTCATTAGAAGTACCGAAATACCTGTTACCATTGGTGCTGCACAACTGGTACCTTTATTACGAACAGTTTCTTCTGTTCCTGGTTGAGCACCAAGAATATTTTCTCCGGGAGCAATAATACCTTGTTTTTGCTACTGCCCACCCCAGTTACTAAACTTGAATATTTGACCATTATCTTTCATTGCCCCTACTGACATTACTCCAGGCAATATAGCGGGAAGACACCAACATTCGCCTTTATTGTTTCCAGTCGGAGCAACAATTAAAATATTATTTTCTAGAGCTTGACGTACTGCTTTTTCCAATAGTTCGTGAGCAACGCCCGTTTTGCTAGGGCGGCAGGCAGCACAGTGGATAATATTTGCCCCTAAATCTACGGCCAGGTTAATGCCACGAGCTAAGTTTATAGAACCCATTTGGGTTCTCGAAGAAATTAGGCGATCGCCACTAATCTCTTCAACATCAGCCTGACAAAACAAATATTAATTTTGGTGGCAGCATGAGCAAGAGTTGTTTTCCTGCGGAATGCTGGGCAAACAAAATTTTTTACTAAACTTTTATACCAATTTCAAAAAATATTGTTACAATGAAATAGGTACAAAATTATTAAGTGATTGCAGTTATTAGATGAAAACAAAAACTCAAATATTAGAAACAGAATCTGAATTAAAAAAACTGTTGTCCCAGGAAACAGATGGGCATATCAAAGAAAAATTACAAGCACTTTACTGGTTAAAAACGAAAAAGCTATATACTATCGGAGAAATAGCAGAGTTGCTCGGTTGTCATCGAGTGACAGTACAACGTTGGTTTGGTGAATATCGTCGTAAGGATTCAGGTGAGAGCGATCGCTTAACAGGTCTTGAGTGGTAAGGATTCAGGAAATCTGCGAGAGCTTGACAAAAAATCAAACTACGGTAAAGTAAGGATATGAGTGAGTCACAAGCATCCCTAACTCCGGGAAAATCTCAACCAGTTGTCAAAGAAGGAACTGGTAAGGACGCTATTGGCTCAACAAAAAGTGATCGAAAAACTAGAACGAGAAATTGAGAAACTAAAAATTAGTCGAGATTTGGACAGCAAAAGTTCCTCCAAACCACCATCAACAGATATACTAAAAAAGTCAGAAACAGCAAAACACTCTGAAGATAATCCAAAGTCCGAGCCAAAAAAGAGACTCCCCGGAGGTCAACCAGGCCATCAGGGAAAGACTCGTCAAGGATTTTCTAGAATAGACAGAATCGAAATCCTCAAACCTTTTGTATGTATTAATTGTGGTCAAACAGAATTTTTAAGTGAGCCGATAGAAGTAGAAACCCAACAAGTAGCACAACTGGTAGCTCAACCCATAGAGATAGTAGAGTACCACCGTCACAGTTGTCAATGTAGAGGCTGTAGTCAAGTAACATCTGCTTCTTGGTCTTCTGAGATGATACCGGGACAAGATTTAGGAGTGAAGCTACAAGCCTTCCTGGGATGGTTAGGCCAGATCGGACATCTACCCTACGAAAAACAACAAGAGATGTTATGGGAGTTGGGGAAAATTGATATTGGCTTAGGGACTTTAGTTAATACCAATCAAAGGTTGGAATCAGCAATCAAACCTCATGTAGAGCAATTGTCAAATTGGGTAAAAAAAGAACAACCATCAATTCATGTAGATGAAACACCTTGGCCTGTAAAGGGAATCAAGGAATGGCTATGGGTGTTGACAAATGAAGATTTCTGTCTGTTCCGAGCCGCCGATACTAGGAGTCGTGCTGAACTAGAATCCCAGTTAGGTAGTGAATACGGTGGTGTCATAAGTAGTGATGATTTAAGTGTGTACAATGGCTATCCAGTCAAAGCTCAACAGAAATGTCTAGCCCATCTACGTCGTCACTTTCAACGATTGATTCAATTACCAGGGGAAAATAATCAAGCCATTGGGAAAGCTTTTAAAGACTTAATTGATGAGGGATTTCGTCATTATAGCCAATGGCAACAAAATCAAGAGCGTGATGGTTATCGTCACTGGGCTGTTAGATTTAAACACAAGGTAGAGTCAACACTCAAACAATGGAGCAACAAAGCAGGTTATGAGGCAGGAAAATTGTTACGCAGCCTCAAGCTCAAAGCTCACCAATGGTGGTATTTTCTCCATCACCCAGAAATTCCTCCTGATAATAATCTTGCAGAGCGCTCATTAAGGCTAGCTATCACTAAACGAAAGGTAAGTGGTGGCTCCAGAAGCATGGAAAGATTTCAACACACAGCAAATTTACTGACTGTGGTACAAACCTGTCGTCGCCAGGGACGTTCAGTGATTGATTTCTTTGAGCAGTCTTTAAAGGCGTTTCGGCTGTCGCCGACATTAAACGCGGAGCGTGGCATAAGCCATATCGCTCTAGATAATGATAACTTATCAACTCTTTCTCTGATTCCTACATCTGATACCTGAATTATTAGGAAGCGATCGCTTTCACCTGAATCCTTACATATCGTCAACGGGGAATAGAAGGAATATTAAACAGAAAAAAAAGTCCCGGAAGGCCAAGAGCAGTACCACCAGAGATCGTCAATCAACTGACCAAAGAACTCACATCTGCGGAAGGTTTCTTTAGCTATGGTGAAGTTCAAAAATGGCTGCAAGTGTTTTATGATTTAAAAGTTATAGCAATGAGCGCTGGCACGCTTTACATACTACTAATGTCTTAACATGTAGTATTAAGTTCTGCTACATGACCGATATTTTTGATATGCGATCGCAACTCAGTTCCTCTGTCGTGAGCCAAATAT
>NZ_JAAHGB010000032.1:0-72557 GCF_010672695.1 Okeania sp. SIO1H4 | reverse complement strand
GGTCAAATTTTAGCCTGGGTGAAAAAACAAATAAAACTAGATAGTATTATAGTCTGTGATAGTGCTTTATATAGCCAAAATAATATCCAATTAATCTCAAATTGAAAATGGATAACTCGAGTCCCAATGACTTTAAAAAAAGCCAAAGAAGTAATTGAATTAGACCTTGAAGAAGTAACAATCCCCCCGGAAACAGATCCATAAATTCAAGAAATAACCAGGATTATTCAAGAAAAAGGATATAAATGGTTGGAGCAAAATGTAACTTATGCGGGTGTCAAACAAAGGTGGTTAATTGTAGAAAGTGAATCCCGGAAAAAAAGTGATATCCAGAAGTTAAAATTGAAATTAAATATCATAAATTAGACAAAATCTGGTTATTAAAGATATTTTATAGGATGTAAGATTCAACCCTCACCTCATTTCCCCTAAACCCTGTCTACATAAAAGGATGCTCTATAAACCGAATTTAGGATTATATTCTGAATCAGCTTATCTGGCCATGAAAAAAAATTGATTGTAACTAATTATCTCAACTTGGTATCATAAATATGATTTAGATGAAAAACCCCGATTAAAAGAAAACTCGAAAATGACAAAAGAAACTATCGAAACATTAGTCAATTCTTATTTTACAAATATGGCAGCGATGAATGCCGAAGCATGGGTAGAAAACTTTGCTGAAGACGGTGTTATCTATGACCCTGTGGGTAAACCACCTAGCAATGTACAGTCAGATTATCAGAAATTCTTTGGGCTATTATCAATGATTTTTGCTCAACTAGAATTGACACCAAACAATATATTTATTGTAGATAATGGAGCAGCAGTTAAATGGACGATGCAAGGAGTGGGAAAAAATGGTAATCAGGGAGTTGCAGAGGGAATTAGTATATTTGAAATTAATGAAAATGGCAAAATTAAACAAGTATCTTCTTATTGGGATGATGCAGCAATGATGGCTCAAATCAAAGGTGAGTAAGAAGGTGTTAGGTTTTAGGTAGTTATTTAAGTGACAAGAAAAATTTTTGATTTTTCCCCTTCACAAATTTAGTGGTAAGTAGGTAAGTATAAATAAAGGGCATTGGTGAATGCGTAATGCTTTTGTCTCAAATATCTATGAAAAAAACTATAATTGTACCGTTCATAAATATTTAATGGCATTACCTAATCACCAACCCCAAATAAAGAGGTGTTGGTAAATTAGGATTTTCATCTTTATCTATTATGCCTTTTGTTTTTTACCTTCTTTCAAATACCAACCTGTCTTATCAAAAAATTTTTCTTCCTTAAAGGTGAAATGCTTGTTGAGCAGCTTTAATATTTTCTGGTGTTTCAGAAATGGGAACAGTTACAGAAATATTATCAACTAAACAAATCAAACAAGGTGTGGGGGAGGCCGCACGAATAGCTTGAATAGCCAACCCGTAGGCCAGTAAAGCATGATGGGAAGTTTGCCAGACTTCTTTATTGGTATTAACCAGAGTACCTGGAGCGTGGGAAAGGTCAGAATTGACGGCATAACCGAGATGCGTAAAACAAGTAATTTCATTGATAGTTATCCAGTTAGTGATGCGATCGCCCAACCGACTTAGCACAGCAGTTACATAGTCTGCAAAATCTTTTGCCATTTCCCGACTACGCCAAGACCGATATAAGTCTTCCAAGGTTTGAGGACTATCCCAATGAAATAGAGTTGCATGGGGAGTAATATTGTGTTGATGCAGACAGTCTACTAAACGGCGATAAAAATCTATCCCTGCTTCATTGACTATACCCCGACCATCAGGAATAATGCGTGGCCAAGCAATACTAAAGCGATAATGTTTGACACCAAGTTGCGCCATTAGTTTAATAGAGTTGTCGCTAAATAAAGGAAAAAATCACTCTAACCTAGACAGAGCAATAATTCCCAGCATGTTTACAGCCAATAGCTACAATCCTTACAGAACAAGGTTTTTGGGATTTTTTTAAGGAATTAAAGCGACAAGTCTAATAGAGTTGTCGCTAAATAAGGGAAAAAAATCACTCTAACCTAGACAGAGCAATAATTCCCAGCATTTTTGCTATCCCATAGCTACAATTCTTACAGAACAAGGTTTTTGGGATTTTTTTAAGGAATTAAAGCGACAAGTCTAATATCTGTTTCGTAACGATGATAGTGGTCGCAAGCTATTGCACCTGTATCGCCATGTAACACTTTTCCTGGAGTTTGGCTAAAGGTATCCCAGACGCTAGGTTTGCGACCTGCTTCTGTGGCGGCACCTTCTATTTGATAGGAAGCGGTAGCTACTCCCCACATAAAATCGTCTGGAAATTTATAACTATTCATATATTCAATTTTTTTCAAAGGAAACAGGGAACAGGGAATATACAGCGCTTTCTGTTGTTATGAGGTACACCCCGAAGCGGACAAGATGCCCGCACTACAATATTTTCATCATTTACCCTGTACCTCATTTGCCCGAAATATGCTGTAGAATCTAAATGATTTTTAGCTGATCACAAGGACATTATGTTTACTACTCCTTCATCTCCCCATCTCCCCATCTCCCCATCTCCCCATCTCTCCCGCTCAAGAAAACCTCGATCAAAAATGAGGAACTGATTTTCTCAGTTCCCCATCCGTTATTTCCATTTGAATCTATAATTTGCAAAGTATTCCCAAAAAGTTGAATAAATCAATTATTTCTAAATTCCTAATTTTAGTTTGAATCCTTCTTCTCGTTTATCCCCTTCTAGGGTATTTTCTAGAGGATTTTCTGATTTAGGCAGATCTGAGTTTACAGGAATCGAGACTCCTGGTATCACTTCTACGTTTTGTTGTTGACGACGCAGTTCATAAGGTTTAATTCCATTTGTAGGAGAGCTACTAGATTTTGGGTCATCAGTATATGTGCTGTAATTATCTTTATTAATGGATCTGCCTTCTACTGTCTTCAGAGAGTCTCCAGAAAGAGTTGTTTCTCCAATTTGAGGATTATTTGATTGTGCTCTAGTAGTAGGAGTATAAGATAGCAAGATTGCACCAATACCTAAGATAGTAATGATTGTCTTCATTATCAATTTTCTTTTATTGTTGTGTAGGGTTTATATCCTTTATTGTACTATCTAATTATTGAAAATGCTAGGAAAACTTTTTCTAAATGTAGAAATAATACTTCAGTATAACTACTAAATTTATTTTAATTTTAATGTAAAAAAACAATCTAAGCACAAATGCTGATAGTTCTTTACAAATACTATTTTTCGTCAAAAAAAGTATATTTTTTTAGATAAATTAGTCACTTATTACTTTCTTCAGTAAAAACATTAAATTAAACTTAAAATATTCAACAAAAACAACTGTTGAAGTTGCAACTTTAGTGTGTACTATACCTAATGATTATTTCAGGAATCGGAGATACTAATTATAGTAAAGAGTTTAAATTTCAATCCAGATAAAAAAATATTTGTCAAGTTACTTCTGAACTTTACTGATAAATTTTTCAAACATAAACATAAATGTAAAAAAATAGTAGGTGTTAGAGAGGTATTTTCAACAATTCTTTATGGAAAAAAGTAGGAAAAGGTGTAAAATAGTATCTTAGCAATTAATCTATAAAATTATTAGAAAAATTGATATTAATTATACCAAATTTTTTCAGATTATTCGCTAGTAATATTTTTGACTCCTCATCCTCCTCTGCCCAACACAAAGGAAATAAAAACTTAAAAATCACTTAATAGCCTAATCTTTCTGAGAACAAAAGTTAACACGGTTTCTTGGGAAGAAATTATATCAGCTCGACCTTCCATTCCTGGTTGGATTAGATATTGACGACCGCTCCTAACTAAGTAAGGTTTTTCAGGTTCTATAGTCACTTCATAATAAGCTTCACGAAGTGCTTCTGAGGTGATAGCATCTGGAGAAATTGAATTGACAGTTCCTTTGAGAATACCATAGTCCGGAAAAGGATACGCTGAAATCCTCATTTGCACAGGTAGGCCGACTTTTACCCTAGCAATATCTGCTGCTGTTACTCTGCCTTTAAATACTAAAGGTGCATTACTAGGAACAATCTGAGCGATCGCTGCTCCTGACTTTACAGTTTGCCCAGGATTACGCAAAGATAGTTTAAAGATAGTACCATCTACAGGGACTCGAATTACACTATTATCAAGTTTAATATCTACTTTTTCTAGTTCTCTGGTACCTGCAGTCAAATCTTTAATTAATTTTGTCCGCTTCACAATTAGGTCTCGTCGATCCTTAGCAAATTGTTGCGCAACTGTAGGTAAAGATTGAGATAAATCTAAAATGGCTGATTCAACAGATGCATTATCTATTTTATTGTTTGCTGTTGTACTCGATCTAGATTTCTGAAAAGTCTGAGGTTTCGCGGTAGCTAAAATTTGAACTTCTACAGCAGAAATTTGTTGATTTATCTGTTCTAGTTCTACCTCACACTGTTTTATTTTTTCCTGTAGTTGATTTTTTTGGCGATTAAGTGCAGATTCATCTATGCGTGCGATGGTCTCTCCCATCTCAACAGTTTGATTTTCACTTACTTCTACACTTTCAACTTTACCTTCTGTAAGTGCCTGAACAATTCTTACGTCTCCTGTTGGTCGAGCAATTGCTTCAGTTCTTACAGTAGGGTTGTACTTTACTACACTCATTAGAGCAATAGCGACACCAAATGTTCCTACTAAAAACATTCCTCCTATTTTGCTCCAAGGACTTAGAGGAGGGAGAAATTCATCACTTTCTAGAGGTTGTAGTTCTACATAATCAGAATTATTTAACATAATTGATATTCACTTATTAAATTGAAGAAGGTGGTAGGTTTTAGGTGGTAGGTTTTAGGTGAAAAAGCTTACCGAAAAATTTGGGTAGTTACGCCTCCTCTTTTAAGAGGATAAAAAGCAGTCGATCTTCGGAGCTTCCCGTAGGGTGGGATGGCGATCTTCGGAGCGGGTCTGTAAGAACAGGTCTCTTCGCCATATCCATGAGACCAAGAGAAAAGAAAATTCCGTATTTTCGTAGCCTCCTGATTGCAGAGGTACTGAAGTCCGCAGTTCCTCCGGAGGAGGCGTGCCTGATAACTGAAATGACCGCACCACCTACATACCTAATACGCAAGGGAAGTCTAGGGATAATAGTTATTTTACTAATTTCTTACAAATTATTTAGAGAGTTGCTATATCAACTTAGAGTAATGAGCGGTAAGAGTGTTGTATACGAACCCTCTACAATATAATGTAGATAGTATTGTTTTTTGAATTTGGTATGACAAATTATTGATAACTGCTGTATTTAATTTATACTCTAATAATTTTTGCAGATTTGTTTCAACTTAATCCGGATAGAATGAAAACTTGAAGAAATTAGGATTAAAGTCAACAATTAACAATAATATCATGTCCGGTTGAACAGTTATAAATAAACGACGGAGTCCTCAGGAGTCAACCCACCCCTAACCCCTCCCAGGAGGGGAAGTCAGGAGTCAGGAGAAAAAAAGAGGGAAGAAGAAGGAAAAAAAGGAGAAAGTTTTTTCATCACTAATTATCCGGACATGATATAACCCGATCGTCGAAGTATACAAAACTCCGGACACTGCAGATTATTTTGGAATTATCAAGTACAATTCGTATCCGCTCAGTAAATTGGGGTAATAAAGAGAAAAAGTAGAGCTAGTGTTGTAGAATATGACCCATGACGCAAAAACTATCATCAGAGAAATTAGTGGCCACATTACTGCAATCAATTGACCCAGGTTTGATTGCAGATGAAGGAGTGCGTCAAACAGTAGAACTATTACTGAATCTGGTAGAACAACTCAACTCAAAAGTTATACAATTAGAAGAACAAAACCAAAAGCTGCGGGACGAAAACAACCGTCTCAAAGGTGAACTTGGCAAACCAGACATCAAAGCTAGCAAAAAGAGAGAATCTCAGAAAAACCACTCGTCAGAGAAAGAACGAAAAACTCCAAGAGAACATAGTAAAACCAGTAAAAAGGAGACAATAAAAGTAGACCGAGAAGAAATAGTATTCTATTCTACGGAAGAGCTACCAGCAGATGCAGAGTTTAAAGGTTACGAAGAAGTAATTGTTCAAGACATTTTACTAAAAACAGATAACGTATTGTTTCCCAAGGAAAAATACTACTCACCTCAAAACCAAAAAACTTTTTTGGCAGAATTACCACAAGGTTACGAAGGAGAATTTGGTCCAGGAATTAAAACCTTAATCATTAGTTTGTACTATGGGGGAAATATGACCCAAGGCAAACTGTTAGAGTTTTTAGAGGATATGGGCATCTCCATTTCAGCAGGGCATTTGTCTAATTTATTAATCAAAAACCAGGCTTTTTTTGAGAGAGAAAAAAGCGAAATCTATGAAGCAGGACTCCAAAGTAGTCCATGGCAGCACTTTGACCAAACGGGAGCCAGAGTGGGAGGAGTAAACTATACCACGAATGTAGTGTGTAACCCTCTTTATACGGTTTACTTTACCACTGCCAACAAAGATAGATTAAGTGTGCTTCAAGGTTTACTGGACGGACGAGAACTAGAGTTCCGACTCAATCCCCTGACTTTTTAACTGTTGGAGACCTTGCAATTACCAGATAAATGGAAGAAGTTTCTCGAATTGTTGCCCCAAGAAACTGTATTGAATTCCACAGAGTTTAATGAGCTACTAGATAGGTATTTACCATTATTAGGAGATCTCCAACGTAAACGTATTTTAGAAGCAGCAGCAATCGCTTTTTACCATCACCAAACTGACTGGCCAGTCATACAAACTCTCGTAAGTGATGATGCACCTCAATTCAAGTTACTAACAGAGAATTTGGCTTTGTGTTGGGTACATGAGGGACGACATTATAAAAAGTTAACTCCCCTAGTTGATGATCATCAAAAACTCCTAGAGCAATTCTTGGATGATTTTTGGGATTACTATGGAGATTTACTGGCTTATAGAGATGCTCCTACACTTTCAACTGCTAACAGATTACGCTCTGAATTTTCTCGACTTTTCACTACTGAGAGTGGTGATCAGCAGTTGGATGAACGAAAACAATTAACTGCGGCCAAAATTTGGGAATTGTTGCTGGTGTTAGACCATCCGGAATTACCATTGCATAATAACCCGGCAGAGTTAGCTGCTAGGACGATGGTTCAACGACGCAATATCAGTTATGGAACTCAGACGGCTGAGGGGACTGCATCTTGGGATACTTTTATGTCCCTGGTTGCTACTACTCGTAAACTGGGATTGAGCTTTTTTGAATATGTACGCGATCGCATTACCCAGACTAGGAATATTCCCCCTCTGGCAACTATTATTTACGATCGCTCTTCTGTGATTTCTTTTGGTTGGTCTTGGCAGCTATAAATCATTGCCTACCCCATTATATTGAATGGATACTACAATTCCTTCATAAATTCAAGAACTCAGCTAAAGATTACTACTATTTAATTCAGGACTTACGCATGAGGTACGAAGAACTAGGATTTGAGATGGCTTTCCGTTCCGGACTGCTGCGCAAACCCTGTGGATTGCTTCGGACGAAAATTAGGTTGCAGGTGCGTAAGTCCTATAATTAAAATTATTAACCATGAGGAAGTTAATTATGCAAGAACTTCAAAAAAAGCAACTTTTTACAAAACTTAATCCTAAAGAATCTACCTACATAAATGGTGGTTACAATGAAAATTATCAAAATCGCCGTAATTTTTTAGGTTTTCAACTTTGTCCTCGCAGTTATTATGGTGATAACCGCTATTATTCTGACTACCAACCTTATAATTCTAATTACTATAAAGGGAATATAAAAGGCTACTACTAAAGTATTTTTTGTGTTTATACTTCTATTGATTAAAGCACAATTAATTGTAATTTTATAGTAGCGATATAGTAGCGATCTAGTAGTGAAGTACTATTATATAGTGCTGATTATTGTGCTACAAAAAAATATTTATCTCCAATACCTCCATTGCAATTTTAAATATATATAACCCTGATGGGAGATCTTATACAAATTCCCATGGATTAATGCTATGCTTAGGTAGCACTTCAGTTATCAAGTAATTAACACAGGTTGAATAACTTTTTTGCTAATTAGTAGCTCAGTTAATGTTAATAATTATTATCTTTACTTCCCCTCCTGGGAGGGGGAGGGGCGAGGGGTGGGTTCCCTCCCTGTACAGACCTTGCAGACAAGGTCTTGTAGGGGCAAACGGCCGTTTGCTCCTACTCTCCTACCCCCGGCTCAAGAAAATGTAGAAAAGTTTTTGATAAATGGTATTAGGTATCTCTAGAAAAGAGGAATTAGGAGTAAATAATTGATGTGTATAGTGCAATAATTGATTTGATTTTTGATTATTGGAAATGTCTATTCATGTACTTAAATATAGGGAGATAGAGAGATGGTAAATATGGGGGGGATTTTCACCTTTTTCCCCTATTCTATTTCTCGATATCCTGACTTCTGTACGTCGTCCTACCGATGGCTCCCCTACCTGAGTCCTTTGCCAAAAATTCGTACCTTTACAAAGATACCAAATGGCCTCTATATAGCATTTTTAATATTTGCTTAGTGATTTTTGATGTGAAATCACCACAATATAAATAGTTATCCGGATTTTACCCACTTATGAAGAATACTTAAATATAATTCCTACTATATATAGGGATTATTACACATTACTAATCTCATCAAACTTGAGGAAAATCTTCATGCAAGAAACAAAAAATAATCAACTCTTTACTGAAATTTCTTCAGAAGAGTCTGCCACTATTAATGGTGGTCATGGCTATTATGGTCGTCGGTATTATAGTTATGGCTATCGTAGTTATTACCGTAGTCACCCTGTACGTTACTACTCCCGTCGTCGCTACTATGGCTATAGGTCTAACTGCTACTAATTTAAACTTATTAGTTGAATTCCAAAGCACTTTTAAAGAGCTTTTTAGCAACCTCTAAAGAATCGCTAATCAAAAAAAATTCTCCGGATTCTGGAATTCACCAAGGAAAAATACATTAGAAATAGCAAGATAGTTAAATAAATATCGATAATTTTTAACCATCTTGTAAACACAATTAATCAAGAGGATAATCTTATGCAAGAAACTCAAAACACTGAATTATTTTCTGAGCTTTCTACCGAAGAATCTGCCACTATTAATGGTGGTCATCATTTCGATGATTGTTACGATTATGGTCGTTTTCGACGTTATTCTCGTCGCCCTGTGAGTTATCACTACCATAGTTATCGCTATAGTCGTCCTGTACGTTACAGCTATAGACGTTACGATTGCTACTAAAAATTGGCTATATAATTACAACTTTTTAAGTTGAATTTATAGTTGAATTAAATTTAGCACCTATAGTTTTATAGGTGCTTTTTTATAACAATTGAATTCTGAGTACTGGAATTTAGACTAAATAGTTGAACAGATTTTCAAAGAAAAGAGGTACAAAGTTTTATTGCTCTAGGGAACACCGGATCTGGGAACAGGCAACAGGAAATACAGGAATAAATAGTCTTATAACTGTACCTCACTATCTTTAAAAGTGCTGTAAGCTGCTTGGCAACTGCTATACCTACTTCCCCTCTTGATTGCGAATATCGCACATTTCATTTTCTCAAGCATCAACCAAAATTATCAGGTGTGTGGAGGGAAAATATCTACTATCGCAATAGTCATTTACCAAAATTATCAGGTGTGTGGAGGAAAAATATCTACTTCCTCTCTTTGTTGCGAATGTCGCAATAGTCATTTCATTTCGTTAAGCACCATTGATCAGGTGTGTGGAGAGAAAATATCTACTTCCCCTCTCTGTTGCGAATGTCGCAATAGTCATTTCATTTTATCAAGCACCATTGATCAGGTGTGTGGAGGAAAAATATCTACTTCCCCTTTCTGTTGCGGATGTCGCAATAGTCATTTCATTTTATCAAGCACCATTGATCAGGTGTGTGGAGGAAAAATATCTACTTCCCCTCTCTGTTGCGGATGTCGCAATAGTCATTTCATTTTATCAAGCACCATTGATCAGGTGTGTGGAGGGGACATGATGTAATATCATTTCCGCTTGAATACTTATTCTTTGGTAGAAGGAAGACAGAAGGCAGAAGATTTTCTTCCCATTGTGATGTAATTTTATACACAAACGATGCTACCGGACATGATATAACAAACCCATACTGACACTTATGTTTTCAATCTAGGTTTGTTATATCTATTGAAGACGTTAAATTTGACAATAACGTTGTAAACCTGCTGTTTCCTGACTATATGCTTCCATATCAATTTTCACAGGTTCGACATTCCAAATTTCCTGACAATATTCATTAATAGTACGGTCAGCTGAAAATTTACCCATATTAATAGAGTTAATAATCGACATCCGAGTCCAATATTCGGGGTTACGATAAGCCTGATTAACTCTTTCCTGACAATCAATATAAGTCTGATAATCAGCAAACAACATATATTCATCTTTTCTTAGTAAAGATTCTACAATTGGATGGAATAAATGTGGTTTGCCAGGTGAGAAATAACCAGAAACAATACGGTCAATAACCTGCCGTAATTCTTGGTTATAAGTATAGTATTGCTCCGGATTATATCCTTGATATTTTAATGCTTTAGCCTCTTCAACATTCAATCCAAATAGGAAGAAATTTTCAGCACCAACAGCTTCGCGAATCTCAATATTTGCCCCATCAAGAGTACCAATAGTTAAAGCACCATTTAGGGAAAATTTCATATTGCCAGTACCAGAAGCTTCCTTTCCAGCAGTAGAAATTTGCTCAGAAAGGTCGGCAGCAGGATAAATTCGCTGACCGATAGATACAGAGAAATTAGGTATAAAAACTACCTTGAGGCGATCGCGTACATCTGGGTCATTATTTACTATTTCCCCTACAGCATTAATTAATTTAATGATTAATTTTGCCATATAATAACCTGGTGCAGCCTTCGCGCCAAAAATGAAAGTGCGGTGCAAAATATCTACATCTGGATTCTGTTTAATTCGATTATAAAGGGTAATAATATGCAGCACATTCAACAGTTGACGCTTATATTCATGGAGTCGTTTTACCTGAATATCAAACAGAGAGTTAGGATTAACTACAATTCCTATTTTTTGCTGAATATAAGCAGCTAAATCTTGCTTATTTTCATGTTTAATCTGACTCCAATTATGACGAAATTCAGGGTCATCAATAAACCTCTCAAGCTGCTTAATTTCCTCTAAATTTTTAATCCAATTTTTGCCAATTTTATCCGTAATTAGTAATGCCAACTTCGGGTTACTAATTAATAACCAACGACGAGGAGTAATACCATTAGTTTTATTCGTAAATTTATCAGGCCAAAATTCGTAGAAATCTCTCAAAACATCTGTTTTCAACAGTTGAGTATGCAATGCTGCCACACCATTGATAGCATGAGCGCCAGTACAGGCTAAATGAGCCATCCGCACGCGTTTTTCAGGAAATTCTTCGATCAGAGACATCCGTGCCAACCGCCCATCATCTCCTGGATAACGTTTCTTAACTTTTTCTAGGAAACGGAAATTAATTTCGTAAATAATTTCAAGATGTCGTGGTAGCAGAGTTGCGAACATACTGACTGGCCAACGTTCTAGAGCTTCTGATAGTAGTGTATGGTTAGTATAGCCAAAGGTGTTTTGAGTAATATTCCAAGCTTTTTCCCACTCCATATCATGTTCATCTACTAACAGGCGCATTAATTCAGCGACCCCTATAGAGGGGTGAGTATCATTGAGCTGAATGGCTGCTTTTTCGTGAAAGTTATCTAAATTGGGATTCCGTGACAAGTGAGTACGAATGATATCTTGCAAGGAACAACTGATGAAGAAATACTGTTGCTCTAAGCGCAACATTTTGCCTTGAAATATATTATCGTTGGGATAGAGAACTTTAGAAATATTTTCAGAGGAAGTTTTGTCTTCAACGGCGCGGTGATAGTCACCGGAGTCAAAAACTTGCAGGTCAAATTCATTACTTGCTTTAGCGCTCCACAGGCGTAGAGTATTTACTGTGTTGGTATTGTACCCAGGCACAAGAGTATCGTAGGGCATTCCAATGACTGTACGTTCGGGTATCCATCTGACCCGATAGTTGCCTTGTTTGTCTGGGTATGCTTCTGTGTAACCACCGAATTTTATTTGTACTTGGTCTTCATGGCGAGGAATTTCCCAAGGGTTGCCCAGACTTAACCATTTATCTGGCTGTTCAACTTGATAGCCATTTTGAATTTGTTGTTTGAAAATGCCAAATTCATAACGAATGCCGTAGCCTACTGCGGGAATTTCTAGGGTAGCGAGGGAGTCTAGAAAACAAGCAGCTAGACGACCTAAACCACCATTGCCTAAACCGGGTTCTGGTTCTTTTTCGATTAAGTCATCAAGTTTAAGACATGATTCTTCGAGAGCTTGACGCGCAACTTCCCAACAACCTACATTGACTAGGTTTTTAGCTAGTTGGCGACCCATCAGAAATTCGGCTGAGAGATAGTATACTGTTTTGACGTTTTGATGGAAGTATGTTTTTGTGGTTTTGAGCCAACGGTGTAACAAACGGTCGCGAACTGTATATGCTAACGCCATATAATAATTATAGGTGGTAGCAAATTCTATATCTTTCCCCTGTAAATAATATAAGTTATCGGCGATCGCTCGTTTGATGGTATCGAGGCTAGTTCCTGTGCGATCGTCTTCTACTTGAATTTTTACTTTTTCTGTGTACGATGCACTCTGTTCTTGATGTACTTCTTGCATAATTCTATAATTTGGTAATCTGACGATTTATTGACAACATTCAAAGCAAATTTACAGGGCTTTTTAAGAATTAGTTCAGTCCCCATATTCTGGTGAAAAGCTATATTTTTAGTTAACTTTTCATTTAGTATCAGGATTACTTCAGCTTGTATCTGGTAGTTTTTTTATGTTTTAATAATACACCCATTTGATTACCTTTCATAGAGATTAAGTTTCGTTATTTTAATTTCTTTTTATATTAAATCAAAAATATTTTAGTATAATGTAATAATTTTTCCAACAAATTAATTGATTTTCTGATTTAATTTATTGACAAATTTTTAATTGTGGTAAATTTTAAAGAAAAAATAAAATTTTAGATAAATTTAAAGATATAGAGTATATTGTAGCGGTTTTAAATTAAAAAAAAGAAAACAGAGAATCAAAAATAGAATAACTGAATAGTTAATACCTTTAAATTAATATGATATTAAATGAACTAGACAGTAGCGCACATAATTAATATTAGATACAAAAATTGCTTCTAGTGGAATTTTTTTGTTACCTTTTAATTGATGAGTTTTAAAATAGTTTAGGAGTGAATTGCATTGATAGTATCACCGATTTAATATTAGAGAATAAAGGAGTACAATTTATTATTACTAGCCATTATCAATAATATCGGAACTAAAAATTGGAAAATAGTCACTCGTTAAGGTAACCTAGTATAGGTTAAAATGATCGTGTCTTCGTTTATCTAAAATCTAAAAACCCCAACGTTGTACTTATGACTCAATCTTTTGCTACTACTACACAAGCTGCTTTTTTGCTCAATATCTCCACTGGTAGATTGCGGGAGCTACTGAATCAAGGTCGTGTTAGAGATGCTCGTAAAGTCGGAAGACTTTGGATGATTCCCCTTAATTCTAGGGGAATGCCAGAAATTAAACCAGGTCGTCGTGGTCCGGAAGGTACTTGGAACAAGAATCGACGCTCCGGCAATACTTTTGTTCATGTTCTACGAAAGACTATTGACTATAACCGAGACAATGGAACTTCTTATCCAGTAGTTGCGGTAAAAGTGGGAGATAAAAAGGATTATTGCCACGCCCTGAAAATAAAAGGACCTTGCCAAATCGTTTATCAACCCCATGATCCCAATAAAAGTCAAGCGGGAGGAGCGCGTCTGTGGATAGAAGTAGAACCAGAACATATAGTAGAGCGAGTATATTTCAGTAATGGAGATTATGGTCCGCCACCAGAGGTGACTGAGCAGAGAGCGAAACTTAAAAAGAAAAAGTCAAAACAAAAAAAGCCAAAACAAAAAAAGTCAAAAATAAAAGGAAAAAAGAAATAACATAGTCATTTAGATAAATAGTTAGCTGGGAAAAGAGAATTTATGAGCAGTGGATGTCTTCTGTTATGTTTTGTGATGTCTCTAAATAAATAGAATTATCTTGCGTAACTAATTCTACGCATATTTAGTGGTAGAAAAGTTTAAAGGATTATCATTAGGATGTGCTTCAAACCATAAAGCTTAACTCAGAAAAATCTATTCCTCCATCCCACTCAATATATCTACCACCCTCTCCTAATTTTACTTGTGAAAAAAAATTGGATCGGATAAAGGGGGAAACGCTCCACCTTGGTTAATAATAGGTTTAAAATTTACAATAATCTAACTACCACCAGAATAAATAAGACGCAGTTTGTAGTTAGATTCAGCAGTTAAGCTGGTAATAATATAAGGCATAATTAACTGCTATTTTAAGAATTAAAAGTATAGTACTATAGCAGTCGAAGTATAGTCCTAAACGTCAGTCAGAAGTTAGAAGTAATCTCTGATAAATTTCAGCATTTAGGGTTGTCCTAATCTTGGCTTCGACTGCTATAAATTAGGACAATAAACCTCCTACAATTTTAATCAGAGGGTAAATCGCGCAACTTACTTTGCCGTAATTTTTCTAGCAAAGAGGAGGGGTCAATTCCTGCATCTTGGTAAGCTTGAATAGCACGTTTACGCCAGTCAAGATTTTCTTCTCCTGGAAAGCTTCGCCTTAATTCTCTAACTGTAGATACTGCATTAGTTGCCCACTTCTTGAAGTCTTCTAAATTCCAGTAACATACGTCTGCTGTATAAGGTTTAGCATCAGGTTCTATTTTTGCACAAGGTGTAATGAGGACTGGAATAATATCTGCGGATTGAGATAAAGAGGTATCTTTATTTTCTCTAATCCATTTTGGGTGCGATGCTGCCTCTCTAACTTTGACAGACCCGAGGGTAGTTTCTGTATTGCCTTCTGAGTGGTCTTCAAATACTATGCACAAGTCATCTCCAGCAATCCACCAAGGGTCTGGAGCGCTATGGGTTGTGGAGTTACCTGAGTCATAACCCAATAGTTTTCCTAATCTTTCATGGCCGTCCTCAAATTTTTTACTTAGCTTGTTACGCCCCTCATCTGTCAGATTTTGCCGATCTTTTATTGGGGGATTTAGATTATCAAAAATTGCTCTTACCTCTTTATCAAATTTTGTACTATTCCTTGTACCTAATTTGATTAATCGCTGCTCTAAACCTTCTATCACTTTGCTAAGTCTTGGATCGACTTGAGGAACTTCATCTTCTAATGACAATCGAGCAAGTCGTGAAAACCATGTAACCTCTGGAGCAACTTTAGCAGCACGTTTAAAATAATCTCTTGCCTTACTTTCCATAGAGGTAATTCCATCTTTTGCCCCCATCCATGCAGCACTTCCTGCAAGATAGTACCAAAAAGCTATGTAACCTCTAAGTTCTTCATCATTTACCTGATTAAGCTGACTAAAAACACTTTCGCACTTAGCTAGAGCTTCTTCAAAATTGCGATGCCAAATACAATACTGATATTTTACTTCATCAGAAACAGTTTCTTTCAGCTTTTCTATTGCAGGTAGTTTAGCTTGCTCTAATGCTCCTCTATGATAAATTATGTCTTCCTCAGCTTGATTCCATTTTTCTCCATGTTCTAAAAAAATATTAAGGTTTTCAAGAAAATTCCTCTCTTTTTCTTTTTCTGCTTCAGATTGCTCAATTCCATATTCAATTTCCGCAAAATATGTTTCTTCTTTTTCTGCTTCAGATTGCTCAATTCCATATTCAATTTCCGCTTGTAATTCAGGATGTAAAAACTTTTGTTTGTCAGGATTAAGCAAAAGATTTTTTAACTCATCTCCTAATATAACTACTGCTGCATAATCAGTATCAGACCTTGTACAACGCCCCACTGCTTGAACCATTCTAGTTATAATCCTGTCATTGAAAATTACAGCAGCACACAAACGGGTAACTAAAAATTTTTCTTGAATATTTGTAGCTCGCTGCAAATCTTTAACTATTAGTAACCGACATTCATCTTTTGGTAGATCGATTCCATCATATCTATTTGCTAGGACACCAACAGCTCCATCTTTGCAAATAAAATCTTGCTTAGAAGTTTCAATTTCTTTACTTTCAAATATTTGGTGTTTTGTCTGCTCTTTAATCTTATTTTTTACTTTTTCTGCTTGCTCATCATCTGGAACTAAGAAAAGAGAGCGAGGAGTTGAACGGAGCATTTTCATTACTAAATTTAAGGATGATTCTTCATTAAGAGAGCTTTCAGGAAAAAAGAAAAAACGACGACCAATTCCTTGCTTATCCCAACCTTCTGGTACTGGTAAACGAACTATATTTTCCATACCGAAAAGACGCTCTATTTCTCCTCCTTCTCCTAAAGTTGCAGACATATATAAACGTTGTTTTGCTTGTGAAAATGGTTTATGTGTTTTAGTAGGAGGTATTACAGGTCTAATTAATATCGCGTTAAAACTCAAATATATATGGCAGGCAAAAAGATGATCTCTTAGTACAGACCAAGGATATTTCATGTTAGAATCACAGCTATCATCAGAAGTATATCCATCTATTAGTTCAATTAACTCTAGTATTTTTTCATATAAATCTGATGTAGGGATTTTGGCAACCCAACTTTTATCAGATATATCTGGGGATTCTTTAAAAAATATTGAATAGTCTGATTCTGAAAGAATTGGTCTTAAAAACGATACAATATTCTTGAAAAGTGAGTCATGTTTTTTTCGCTCAATTAATATTGACCAAAATTTAGCGACATAGTTTTCGGCAGCATGAGCATCGTCTAATATAATTAAATTTGCATCCTGAAAAAATGAGTTGGTGTTAAATAGACCACTATATGTAGTAACAGCTAAAGTTTTTCCACGGCTATATTCTGTCTTGATTCTAGGATCATATTCCTTTTGTTTTCCAGTAAAAGCTTTCGCTTTTATTCCATACTCATTAATAGACTTCTCAACTACTTGATTAACTAATTGACGAGTAGGGCAAAGATATACTACTTTTTCTCTGAACTTTCGTCGTCGCCATTCCCCAATTAATAATCCAACTAGAGTTTTACCACTGCCAGTAGGAAGTTGCAAAGCTACATTAGATTTGTTCAAAGTTTCTTCTTTTTGATATTCTCGTAATATGTCTGCTTGATGAGAAAGAAGACCTTCTATTTTTCGATTTCTTAAGTCGCGGAAAAGTGCTTCTGGAGTTTCAGGTATTATGGTTGAATGCCTAGTCTTTTTTAGTGCCATATTTATATGAATTTGTGAAAAAATACTACTTCATTATACTGCTTTAATTTCAAAATAGAGGGCGGGAGTTAACCCACCCTCAATTCACTTAATTTACTGAATAATTAAGGTTTAAAGCCTCTCCTTTAAAGCAGAAGAAAAAAAATTATTTTTAGTCAATCTTCTCCTTGAAAAGAAGAGGTAATTATTAATTATTAATTATTCATTATTCATTGTTCTACTACTTCCCAACACTAACTGGCATCCCCAGAATCTCCTCAATCTTGGGCATCTCTTCCAACGGAATCACTCGCCCTTCATCCTCAAAACCAGCAATCTGATCGAAATTCAAATACCGATACAAATCTGCCGCAAACGGATCGACTTTCTCCTTCATAATCTCCAAATACTCATCCACACTAGGTATCCGACCTAACAGCGCACACACCGCCGCCAACTCAGCGGAACCCAAATACACCCGGGCACCTTTACCCATGCGATTATTAAAATTCCGTGTCGAAGTCGAGAACACAGTCACGCCATCTTTCACCCGCGCTTGATTTCCCATACACAACGAACATCCAGGCATTTCCGTCCGCGCACCAGCAGCAGCAAACACCCCATACATTCCTTCCTCGCGCAACTGTTTCTCATCCATGCGAGTCGGAGGACAAATCCACAAAACGCCCTTCACTGTACCAGCACCTTCCAATACTTTCGCAGCAGCACGATAGTGACCGATATTCGTCATGCAGGAACCGATAAACACCTCATCAATTTTATCCCCCGCACATTCCGACATCAACTTAATATTATCCGGGTCATTGGGAGCCGCTACAATAGGTTCCTTAATTTCATTCAAATCTACCTCAATAACTTCCGCATATTCTGCATCCGCATCCCCAGACATTAATTCTGGATTTGCCAACCATTGCTCCATCTTAGCAACCCGACGCATAATAGTCCGTGCATCTGGATAACCCCGCGCCACCATATTTTTCAACAACGTAATATTAGAACGCAGATACTCAGAAACAGTCTCCGTTCCCAACTTAATCGTCGAACCAGCACAAGAACGTTCCGCAGTTGCATCAGTCAATTCAAAAGCTTGCTCAACCTTCAAATCAGGCAAACCTTCCATTTCCATAATTCGCCCAGAGAATACATTCTTCTTATTCTCCAACGCAACAGTTAACAACCCTTTTTGAATCGCCACATAAGGAATAGCATTCACAATATCCCGCAATGTAACCCCCGGTTGTAACTTACCCTTAAACCGAACCAAAACAGATTCTGGCATATCCAATGGCATTAAACCTAAAGCTGCTGCAAATGCTACTAAACCGGAACCAGCAGGAAAAGAAATTCCCAAAGGAAAACGAGTATGAGAGTCCCCACCTGTTCCCACCGTATCCGGTAACAACATCCGGTTTAACCAAGAGTGAATAATTCCATCTCCCGGACGCAACGCCACTCCACCACGAGCAGAAAAGAAATCTGGTAATTCTTTGTGAGTCTTAATATCAACTGGTTTGGGATAAGCTGCTGTATGGCAAAAACTCTGCATTACTAAGTCGGAGCTAAAACCTAAACAGGCAAGTTCTTTCATTTCATCCCTGGTCATAGGTCCGGTGGTGTCTTGAGAACCTACTGTTGTCATCAATGGTTCGCAAGCTGTTCCCGGACGAACTCCTGGTAAACCACAAGCTTTACCGACCATTTTTTGTGCCAAGGTGAAACCTTTACCAGTATCTTCAGGCATTTGGGGACGGTTGAATGCAGCGCTGGTTTCTAATCCTAGAGCGTTGCGAGTTTTGTCAGTGAGGGTACGCCCTATTAATAGGGGAATACGTCCACCTGCTTGTACTTCGTCGAAGATAGTTTCTGGTTTGAGGGTGAATGTGGAAATAATTTCCCCTGCTTCGTTAGTAATTTCGCCTTTGTAGGGATGAATAGTTATTACCATTCCTGTTTCCATTTTGGTAACATCACATTCGATGGGTAATGCACCAGAGTCTTCGGCAGTATTGAAGAAAATCGGAGCAATTTTACCACCCAGGATATATCCACCAGATCGCTTATTGGGAATATAGGGAATGTCTTCTCCAATATGCCATAACACGGAGTTACAGGCAGATTTCCGGGATGAACCTGTACCGACTACATCTCCAACATAGGCGACTGGATGACCTTTTTGTTTTAATTCTGCAATAGTTTTCAACCCTTCTGGCATTTTTGACTCTAGCATTGCTAATGCGTGGAGTGGGATGTCGGGACGGGTGGTAGCATGGGGGGCTGGTGAAAGGTCGTCGGTGTTGGTTTCGCCAGGAACTTTGAAGATAGTGACGGTAATTTTTTCTGGGAGTTGGGGGCGAGTGGTAAACCATTCTGCTGCTGCCCAAGAATCTACTACTTGTTTGGCGTAGGGGTTGATTTGGGATAGTTCGATGACATCGTTGAAGGCATCGTAGACTAGCAGAATTTTACTTAAAGCTTTAGCTGCTGTGTTTGCTAGTTCGGAATTTTCTGATTTGAGTAGCTCAATCAGAGATTGAACGTTATAACCGCCGACCATTGTTCCTAATAGTTCTACTGCATAGGTGGGGGTAATGAGAGGACTGATAATTTCTCCTTTAGCAATACCTGTGAGAAATCCTGCTTTGACATAAGCTGCTTCATCTACTCCTGGTGGTACGCGATCGCGCAGTAATGCCATTAATTTTTCTTCTTTTCCCATAGGTGGATTTTTCAGCAGTTCGCATAATTCTGATGTTTGTTGGGCGTCTAGTGGCAGTGGTGGAATTCCTAAATCTGCCCGTTGTTTAACGTGATTTTCATAGTTGTCTAACATTGTTCGGGTGTCCTCCAGGTTTACATCGTCAATTCTATAATTTTAGATATTTTTTTCAGGGATATATCTGATCCAATATCCCACCAATATAGAATGGTAACCTAACTAAAAAAACAGTAGGTTTCAATACTTCATTATTGCTTTTCCAGTTGTCTTTTTTACAGAAACTATTGTCTATAAAATTCTGATTGCTACGCTCCAGAGATTCTAATTGTAGAAGACCTTGCTTAGAATCCTTACAATTAGTAGGGCTTAAATCTGAGGGCGAACATTAAACCATTACCTAAAATCTATTTATCTTCTTCATCAAAACTTTATATAAATAGTTTATCTAGACTATATTTGTGTGCTATGGCTAATTTTTGATTGCTACCAACATGAAATTATTTGTGTGAGCAATTGCCTTTTTTGTGGCAGCGATCGCTTATATAACTAATCTTGACATATTATTTACCTACTTTAATTTTCATAAATCTTTAGAAAAAATATTAAAAAAAATTTACAAATTACTTTAAGATTTAATTATTGAGATTAAAATAAGTTTATGTTGCAATATTGATAATCTATCACAAGATGATTATCAGGTTTGATCGGGGTGTGATAATTTTTTCAGGTGCTATTTGATTTGAGAATGTAATAAATGTCACTTTTATGATTAGGGATCGCTAATTATTTCAGATCGGTAGTGTAACATAATCAGCAAAAAAATCAGAAAAGACAATCAAAATAAAATTAAAATAAATCATTGAAGAAGGAGACAGGAGACAGGAGACAGGAGGAAAATTACATGGGGATTCGCTCCCCCAAGTAATTTTGAACACCGTGTAGACGGTGGGGTATTAAACCCACAAAGAAAATGATAAAAATACAACTTTAAAAATACAACTTTATAAATAAATTAAAAAGTTAAAATATAGGTTTTAAGTAAGCTATGAAAAAAAGAAAAAATGAAGAATTGTGGAAGAATATTGCGGAAGTAATGCCAGTAGCAATAGTAATTAGCCGTGCAGTTGATTGTGTGATACTTTTCAATAACAAACTCTTTGAATTTACCTTTGGACTTCCTGGTCAAAAATTAATCGGTCGTCCCAAATCAGGTTTTTACTGTAATCCTCAAGAATGTGAATTGTTGTTCGCAAATCTGCATCAAGGAGGTGTAGTGCGAGACCGCGAAGTGTACTTAAAAAAAGCAGATGGCACACCATTTTGGGCTAAGACATCAATGCATTCCATCAAGTTTAATGGGGAAACTGCAATACTGTCAATATTTTTGGACATCTCAGAACGCAAATTTGCCCAACAGTCACTAAAAAGACAAGCTTTAACTTTTGAGAATATCTATGATGGGGTAATTCTTACGGATATTCATGGTCATATTATTGATTGGAACCCAGCAGCAACTAGAATGTTTGGCTATAGCAAAACTGAAGTTTTGGGTAAGACTCCAGGCATTTTACACAAACCGCAAGAAGCTTCTGTGTTAACTCAGGAAATTCTCAAGAAGATGAAGGAAGATGGTCGCTGGGCAGGAGAAATAAACTTTATTCGCAAAGATGGTAGTGAAGGCATATGCGAAACTACAGTTGTACCGATGCTAGATAAATCTCATCAGATAGTTGCAACTATAGGAGTTAACCGAGATATTAAAGAGCAAAAGCAAGCGCAAGTAAATGAAGACCTACTCTTAGATTGCCTCAAATCTCGCGAACGTCAACAAGCAGCAGTAGCATGGTTAGGGCAAAAAGCTATAGCAACATCAGATTATCATACACTGCTTGATACAGCTGCCACCATAATTGCCAAAACTTTGAATGTAAAATTTAGCCAAATTCTAGAGTTGTTACCTGGAAATAATGCTCTGCTCCTCCGTGCTGGAGTAGGTTGGAAAAAAGGATTGATTGGTAAAGCGACAATTACTGCTGCCAGAGAAAAGTCTCAAGCTGGTTATACTCTTTTTGTTGACAAACCAGTTACGGTCAAAGATTTTCCTGTGGAAACTAGCTTTTCAGGTTCTCCTCTCCTACATAACCATCACATCGTTAGTGGTGCTACTTTGATCATACCTAACTTGAAAATTACAGCATATCAAACAACCGATCCCGAACTTACTCATAAAGCTTGGGGTGTTTTGGGGGTTCATAGTTGTGAACATCGAGAATTTACCCAGGATGAAATATACTTTCTCGAAGCGATCGCTAATATTATCGCAACTGCCATTGAGCGTCATGCTAATCAGGAACACTTGGAACTGATGAAGCGAGCTCTTGATAGTAGTAACAATGGCATCGTGATCACTGATGCTACTCAGCCAGATAATCCCATTATTTATGTTAATCCTAGTTTCCAACAGATCACAGGTTATCAAGCTGAAGAACTAATTGGCAAAAATTGTCGATTTTTGCAGGGAAAATCAACAAATCAGCCAGCAATTTCTAAGTTAAGAAATGCCATTTTACATGGTCAAGAATGTCATGTTATTTTGCAAAATGTACGGAAAGATGGCACAGATTTTTGGAATGAACTATTCGTTGCACCAGTTTACAACTCTCAAAAGCATTTAACACATTTTATTGGTATTCAAACAGATGTTACGGAAAGATTCCGTTGGGAAGCAGAATTATTTATTAAGTCCCAAGCTTTAGAACAATTTAGTTCTAGTCTGAAACAACTGCATAGAATTGCTACTCGTAATTATCATAATATAGAAGAACTTTTTGCTGATTACCTCCAAGCTGGTTGTGAAATTTTTGGCACGGATACTGGTGTTATTGGTGAAATAAAAGAGGGATTATATATTGTTAGAGCTGTACAATCAAAACAGGATTATTTTGTACCAGGAAGAAAATTTAATTTATGTGATACTTTCTGTAATAGAGTAGTTAAAGAAAAAAGAACAATCTGTATTGATGAGTTAGAACCCTCGGAAGCAAAAAGTATGCCCATAAAAGTATATATTTGTACTCCAATATTTGTAAATCATCAAATCTATGGTACTTTATGTTTCTTATCTTCCCAAGCAAGAATTAAAGAATTTGAATACTACGAAGAAGAAATTATTGAATTAATGGCTCAAGGAATTGGCAAATTTATTACAGCTCATCAAATAGAGTTGGAACGTCAGCAAGCTGAAGTGTTACTCCGAGAAAGCGAAAAACGTTACCGTCGTTTAGTAGAATCTTCACCAGAAGCAATATCAGTAATTTGGATGGAAAAAATTGTCTATATCAATACTGCTGGTGCTCAGTTACTTGGTGCAAAATCTCCAAAAGAAATTATTGGTCAATCGATCTGGAAATTTATTCACCCAGACTACATAGAATTAGAGAAGCAGAGACTGCAAAAAGTTCAGCACCAAAGACAACAAACACATTTAGAAGAAGAAAAGTTAATCACCCTGGATAGAGAAATTATAGATGTCGAAATAACTGGAATACCCTATACTTATTATGACAAGGCAGCAGTGCAGATAATGATTAGAGATATCACTCAACGCAAACAAGCACAGCAAAAACTGCTCCATGACGCCCTTCATGATGCACTGACAGGTTTACCAAACCGTACCTTATTATTTGATAGATTAGAACAAGCGCTGCGTCGGTCTAGACAACATTTAGATTATGAGTTTGTTGTTCTTTTTCTAGATTTGGATCGGTTTAAAGTAATTAACGACACATTAGGACATTATATAGGAGATCAACTATTAATAGCGATCGCCAAGATACTCCAGAGTTGTATTAAAGCATCAGATACTCTGGCAAGATTAGGAGGAGACGAATTCACAATATTATTAGAGTATCCACCGGACATTAGCTATGCTGCTAGAGTAGCTCGTAAAATTAATCAAAAACTTGCCAAACCAATTTATATAGAAGGACATGAAATTTTTACTACAGCTAGTATTGGTATTGTTCACAGTCGCGGAAATTTTACTAATCATAATCATACCGATAAAAATTATCCCCCTATTTGTCCTGTCTACAACAATCCAGAAGACTTACTACGAGATGCAGATATTGCTATGTATAGGGCTAAAGCTTCTGGTAAAGCCAGACATGAAGTATTTGATTTGATCATGCACGACGAAGCTATATCCTTGCTGGAGCTAGAAAATGACCTCCGACGAGCTGTAGAAATGATTAAACAAGATCCAGCTAATTCTCAATTTATCTTAAATTACCAGCCAATTATCTGTTTATCTACAGGTAAAATTACAGGTTTTGAAGCTTTGATACGTTGGCATCATCCAACTAAAGGCTTGATTTCTCCAGGAAAGTTTATTCCTCTGGCAGAAGAAACTGGTTTAATTGTTCCTCTAGGAATGTGGGTATTACGAGCTGCTTGTCATCAATTAACTATTTGGCAGCAAGAGTCCTTTGGACATAAATATCAAGAAAACAATTGTCAGTTTATAGTTAATAGCACTCAAGAAATATCCTCAACATCTAACTGTTTATCTCAAGTTAACAATGGCAATGGCAAATGTCATACTAATTGTCCTGCGTTTAATTCTACTTGTGAATTTCCTAACTACAATTTGACCATGAGTGTTAATCTTTCTAGTCACCAAATTTCACAACCAAATTTAGTAGAAGAAATTGACGAAATTTTGCAAGCAACAGACTGTAAACCTAATTATTTAAAACTTGAAATTACTGAAACAGTGATTATGAAAAATGTTATTTTAGCAACCACAGTATTGAATCAATTGAAAAATCGAAATATTAAATTATCAATTGATGACTTTGGTACAGGTTATTCATCATTAAGTTATCTACACCAATTCCCAATTAATAGTTTGAAAATTGATCGCTCTTTTGTTAGCCCATTAGACCTGAATGTTACTGGTCAGTCGTTAAAAATTGTTAGTGCCATTACTGCACTAGCTCATAATTTAGGCTTAGACATCGTTGCAGAAGGAATAGAAACTCAAGAGCAAATGCAACAACTAAAGCGACTTAAATGTGAAAAAGGACAAGGATATTTATTTTCAAAACCAGTGGATAGTTACCAAGCAACTAAACTACTTCGTAATTTTAACTATCATCAAATATTGCAATAGATATTTTCAGGAAAGAGGGAACAGGGAACAGGGAACAGGGAACAGAGAGGAATAATTGATAATTTATGGATAAGAATTGATTTGATTTTTGATTTTTACCAGATGTCTAATAGACATCTTTAGCAAAGGAGTCAGGAGGGAAGAAAAAACAGAAGAAAGAGACAGTTTTTTGTTTGCTGGTACACAACTACGTTAACGCAGAGCGCGGAACAGAATTCTATCGCTAATTATCCGGATATGATATTACCACAAGCACTATATCTAGTAGAGCCTAACGGCCTTCACTCCCTACAGATGGCGTATAATTTGATATTTTGCATAATCTCATGTCCGGTAGCATCGTTTGTGTATAAAATTAAGGTGACACTCTTGAGAAAACCTTCTGCCTCCTGCCTTCCTTCCACCAAAGTCTAATTATTCAACCGGACATGATATAAGTCCTGATATTATTTGGTAATATTATTTCTGTTGAATTAAGTTAATAATTTATATAATTAATAGTGGCAATAATCAGTACATTTCCCAATATTTTTATCCAAGTTTTTCTAGTCGGAGCATGGTTAGGAATTATTTTAATTTTTGCTGAAGTACTTAACCGTTTTGCCAAAGTAGACCCAGAAATATCACGAAAAGTAGTTCATATTGGCACAGGTAATGTAATTCTATTAGCTTGGTGGTTACAAATTCCGGCATGGGTAGGTATTATGGCTGGAATTCTCTCAGCAGCGATCGCTTTAATTTCCTACCGACTTCCCATTCTTCCCAGTGTTAATAGTGTGGGACGCAAAAGTTTAGGCACATTTTTCTATGCAGTTAGTATTGGCATTCTTATCGGTTGTTTTTGGTTTCTCGAACAACCTCAATATGCAGCTCTGGGTATTTTAATTATGGCTTGGGGCGATGGTTTAGCTGCTGTTATTGGTCAAAATTTTGGCAAACATCCTTATCAAGTTTGGGGAATGAAGAAAAGTTGGGAGGGTTCCCTAACTATGTGTTTGGTTAGTTATGCTATTTGTAGTTTGATTCTTTTGGCAGTACAAGGCAATATTTGGCAAACTTGGGTCGTTGCTATTCCTGTGGCACTAGCTGCTACTGGTTTGGAGACCTTATCAAAAATTGGTATTGATAATTTAACTGTGCCACTGGGTAGTGCTGCTCTATGCTTTTTGCTAAATCTATTTTTATAGAGGTAGGCAACAGAAAAAATAACTTAGTAATAGGTATATAAATAATATAAAATATTAATATTTTATATATCCTTTTTTAAGCTTTTAACTCAGATTCCGCACCTCAATTTTTCACATAAAAAGTATCACAAATATCAGTGGTTTGCTCAGTATTTATACTCTATAAATGATGATAATTTAACTGAGACAAAAGCCAAATTAAATTGAATAAATTAAGCATAAATACTTGATGCAGTCAGATAATTAGTCAGCATCATTCCCTACTGACTAATGCATGTCGCCAATCCGACGGCTCTCCTAAATGACTACTGACTACTTGCCCTTTATATTATGCTTTGAAGTGCCGAATGTAGGTTTTAAACTACTTATATCAAGTCTCATTGAACAAGCATAATAAACTTGGCGTTGCACAGCGACGAATGATTTGAGATTTTTGATTGAATTGGATTGTGGATTAATCAATTGCTAGAATGATTAATATTAGGTTTTTTTAGTCAGAGTCTAAACTAATTTTTGCCAATATCATTCCAGAATGTGCAACCCCATAAACTTTGCTTCTGGTAAAGCTATAGGGACTAACGATGATTAGTCCCTACATTATGGTTAATTAATTTAACTTGATATTATCTTTTCCCTTATAGGTTTAATACCCACGTGCATCATAAGCGGTGTCTAAAATTGATTAGAGATCGACAGAGAGGAGCGTCAACTGTTCAGTATCCCGATTCACTGTTTCGGTCTTTTAGTCCTTCCTTCCTCAATAGTTCTGACAAAACTTATTTTTTTCTACTAAGCTAACAATTTTACTGAACCTTTTGTATTACTCTGCCCAATTAGGTCCGTGATAAGGGTCTCCTTCAAAAGGATTTACACCAATCATTGGATACATATCATCGCTAGGACCAAAAATGCGGCTAATTGCTTCTGATATATAAACAACAGCCTCTTCAATAGATTGGAAAATATTCATAATTTTTACCTCTTTTTTGTCAATAAAACTTTGATTTCCTTACACTTTTATTCTAGCTGCTTATTCTCTGACTTGATGATAGTTGTAATATTTGTTTGGAGGTTGTATTATTTCGTAACTACTGACTATAGGGATCGACATAAAATGTGAATAATTATAGTTTTATATTTACAAGAATTTACTTTGAGCTGATACTTTTCTAGGTTAAAACTCACAGGATTATCTATTCTAGAATTTCAACTGTAGTATAACATCTTGATGCCAAAAGTATTAAATGTAAGGCTGATTATAATTAAAGCTACTATATTTATCGCCAATAAATTTTGGGATAGAGCCTTATCTGGCTAGAAATAACTTTAGAAGTCAAAGAAGCATAAGAGTTACTAATAGTTTTATGGAGAATTATCAAAATCACCTGGACAGATATAGTAATTTTTACTATAATTAACATAAAGAGCTTAGTTAGGAAGTTGTCCAATGACACAAGAAGATCGAGAACTTTCTCTCTCGCCAGAAGATTACAGTTTGTTAACAGACCTCTACCAACTAACAATGGCAGCTTGTTATATTGGGGAAGAAATAGACCAACGGCAAGCTAATTTTGAAGTATTTGTGCGAAGACTCCCGGTCGGTTTTGGCTATCTCATTGCCATGGGTTTAGCACAAGTATTAGACTATTTAGAAAAATTTCGATTTGACCACGCACAAATTGAGGCTTTACAGTCAACTGGGATATTTGCTAATGTTCCTAATAAATTTTGGTCGGTTTTGGCAGAGACTAAATTTACTGGAGATGTATGGGCAGTACCAGAAGGAACAGCTATATTTCCGAACCAACCCCTACTGCGGATAGAAGCTCCACTTTGGCAAGGACAGTTAGTGGAAACATATCTATTGAATACTCTCAACTACCAAACTTTAATTGCTACAAAAGCAGCTAGAATGCGGGATATTGCAGGCCATGATGCAAAGTTATTTGAATTTGGCACTAGACGTGCATTTAGTCCCCAAGCTAGTGTTTGGGCGGCTCGTGCTGCTTTAGCAGGTGGAATGGATGCTACTTCTAATGTTTTGGCAGCTTTGAAACTGGGTAGGAAACCAGTAGGTACAATGGCTCATGCTTTGGTGATGGCAATATCTGCCGTTGAAGGCACGGAGGAGGATGCTTTTCATGCTTTTCAACGATATTTTCCTGAAGCACCCCTATTGATAGATACTTACGATACGTCGGCAGCTACTCACCTATTAGCACAACGAGTCAAGCAGGATGATATGCAGGTGAGTGGGGTAAGGTTAGATTCAGGAAATTTAGTCCAATTATCCCAGGAGGTACGATCGCTACTACCAGAAGTGACAATTTTTGCTAGTGGAGATATAGATGAGTGGGAAATAGCTAGACTTCAGCGGGAGAATGCTTGTATAGATGGGTATGGTATTGGTACTAAGTTGGTAACTGGTGCCCCTGTCAATGGAGTTTATAAATTGGTAGAAATAGACGGCATTCCGGTGATGAAAAATTCTACGGGGAAAGTGAGTTATCCTGGTCGAAAACAAATATATAGATATCTGGAAAATGGTCAGTTAAAACAAGATTATTTGGGATTAATGGATGAAGATGTATCGAATCAAACAGAACATCAGACTGATTCTTTTATAAAATTAATGTCACAAGTAGTTAAAAATGGGAAAATAGTGCAAAAATCGGAAAATCTAGAAGCGATCGCTAAACGTACTGCTGCTTCTGTTGCTAGTTTGCCTCCAGAAATTCGTAGTCTAGAAAATCCTAATTTGTTACCAATGAAAATTTCTGATAACTTACAAGAAATTACACAAAAAACTCGGCGTTGCTGAAGAGCGTGTATAACATTAATCTTAATTATTTAGGAGTCAGTCCTCAGTCCTCAGTCCTCAGGAGGAAAGAAAGAAGAAGTAAAGAGTAGTAGAAGGAGAAAGTTTTTTTGTTTAGCTGGCGCACAACGCACGTTAACGGTATGCGACAGGTCAAGCGCAGCATTCCGCATCGAAAACATGGAGTGTGGAACGGAGTTCTATTCCGCTCTTATCCAGACATAATATTATAACCTCAAATCACCAACGCCAAAAACTCAAGCTAATATCATGTCCGGTAGCATCGGTATTATAAGCGCGAAAGTAAGGAAGAAGGAAGAGGGAAGAGGGAAGAAGGCTTAAAAGCTTGAAAAAACTTAAATTTCCTGTAGATATTCACCCTTGGTTTTACACAAACAATAAAGTGCGGACATGATATAAAATACTTAAAAAATAAATATTAAGAGAAAATGAGGAAAATGTTCTATTGAAGCGATATACCAAATTTCTGCTCCGTTTCCAGTGTTCGAGCTTGAATTTATACCTACCACCTAAGAACTTTACGACTGCTAATTAAACAAACATGATATTAAAAATAATCACTAACTACTAAATATCTCCAAAAATAAAAAATAAAATCAATTATTATCCATAAATTATCAATTATTTCCCCGACTCCCGACTCCCGACTCCCTCTTTAATATCTAATGAAAAGCACTGTAAAACAATTTAACTTCAATTGAGATCAAACTATGAATAATTCCCAAGTATTATCAGGTTTAATGGGCGTGTGTATTGGAGATGCTTTAGGCGTACCTGTCGAATTTTCCAGTCGCAACGAAAGAACAATTAAACCTGTCACAGAAATGATTGGTTATGGCGCACATAATCAACCACCAGGCACCTGGTCAGATGATAGTTCAATGACATTATGTTTAGCTGAATGTCTGTGTGAAGGGTTTGATTTAGAAGCGATCGCCCACTCTTTTTATCGGTGGCGTTATGAAGATTATTGGACTCCTCATGGTAAAGTTTTTGATATTGGAGGTACCACTGCTGCAGCTATTTCTCGGATTAAAAAAGGTGTCTCAGCAATAGAAGCTGGAGGTAAAGAAGATAGGAATAATGGCAATGGTTCGTTAATGAGAATTTTACCCCTAGCTTATTACTATAAAAACGTTGAATTTCCAGATTTAATTCAGCAAGTCCATGATTGTTCTTGTATAACTCATGGTCATTTAAGGTCACAAATGGCTTGTGGTATTTATATCAGTATAGCTATTTATTTATTACAAGGTTTAGAAGTAAAGAAAGCATATTTACAAGGAATTGAAAATATTCAACAAGTATATTCACAAGAAAAGTATGCAGGAGAGATATCTCGTTTCCGAAAAGTATTGGATGGAGAAATTGAATCTCTACCTGTAACCAGAATTCATGCGGGTGGTTATGTATTAGATACATTAGAAGCTTCTTTATGGTGTTTATTAACTACAAATTCTTTTGCCGAAGCTGTTTTAAAAGCAGTAAATTTAGGGGAAGATACAGATACAACTGGAGCCGTAACAGGAGGTTTAGCAGGAATTTATTATGGTATAGAAAATATGCCAAATGAGTGGATAGAAGTTATTGCTAGAAAAGATAATATAGTCAACTTAGCTACTCGTTTAGAAACTGCTATAGCCATCAGGAATCAGATGTGAGAATTGAGGTGTTAAGATATAGCAGTTATCTGATTCATATATATTCTTTTCTTCCCTCTATACCTATTCCCTAAAATAGCTGTTCTAAAAGCAGTAAATTTAGGAGAAGATACAGATACAACCGGAGCCTTCATTCATTGATAATGGATAATGGAAATTACCTCTGGTTAAAACCGTTCTTGATTTAATATAAGGAAATATTCTAGCACTTTTTTTCCCTTGAAAGAGGAGGCTAATAAAGCTGAATAATTAATAATTAATAATTATTAATTATTCGGTGACAGGAGATTGAGCAGGAATTTATTATGGTATAGAAAATATGCCAAATGAGTGGATAGAAATTATTGCTAGAAAAGATGATATAGTAAATTTATCGACTCGTTTAGAAACTGCTATAGCCATCAGGAATCAGATGTGAGAATTGAGGTGTTCCTTGAAAGTATAGAATATAGCAGTTATCTTATTTATATATATTAGTCTATTCCCTATTCCCTGTTCCCTATTACCTAAAACAAAAGTATCCAATATCTCACAACTAAAATCATATTGCTATATATTAGAAAAATGTCCGACTTAGGAACTTATATAAAATCAAAAAAAATGACTCAAATTGCTTTATTCGGTACAAGTGCCGATCCACCAACATCCGGACATGAAACAATTATTAAATGGCTCTCTCAAAACTTCGATCAAGTAATAGTTTGGGCATCAGATAATCCCTTTAAATCACATAAAATACCCCTCAAACAACGTTCGGCAATGTTATCAATTTTGATTGAAAATATTGACTCTAATAAAAACAATATTTCTCTCAATTCAGAATTAAGTAGTCGTCGTACTATAGAAACCGTTGAACGTGCTAGAAAAAAATGGCATAATGCTGAATTTACTTTAGTAGTAGGTTCAGATTTAGTCAAACAATTACCAAATTGGTATAAAGTAGAAGAACTTTTGCAGAAAGTAGGATTATTAGTTGTACCTCGAAAAGGTATTACAATAGAAGAGGCAGATTTGCAAAAGTTAAGAGAACTAAATACAGGAGTAAAAATAGCTTCTTTAGAAGTTCCTAATGTTTCCTCATCCGCATATCGAGAGCAAGGAGACCCAGCAATTATTACGCCTCCCATTAAAGATTATATATATCGGGAGCAGTTATACAAATGCCAGGACGCGACTATAGAAAAAGTGTAAATAATAAAGCAGATTTTAAAGTAGGAGTAGATAACGTAATTTTTTCTGTCGATGCTCAACAAAACCGCTTATTGGTTTTATTAGTAATGCGGCAAAAGGAACCATTTATTAATTACTGGAGTTTGCCAGGTACATTAGTAATACAAGGAGAATCTCTAGAAGCAGCAGCTTACAGAATTTTAGCGGAAAAAATTAAGGTAAAAAATCTATATTTAGAGCAATTATATAGTTTTGGCGGTCCTGGTCGCGACCCCAGAGAATCTATTTATAATTGTCGATATTTATCAGTCAGTTATTTTGCCCTAGTGAGATTTGAAGAAGCAGAATTAATTGCCGATGGAGTAACAGGTATTGCTTGGTATCCTATTGAACAAATTCCTCAGTTAGCATTTGACCATAAAAAAATTATTGAGTATGGATATTCTAGATTACGCAATAAAATTGAATATAGTCCTATTGCTTTTGATGTTTTACCAGAGCAGTTTACTTTAGGGGAATTGTATCAACTTTATACAACTATTTTAGGAGACAATTTTTCAGATTATTCTAATTTTCGTGCCAGACTATTAAAGTTAGCTTTCTTATCTGATACTGGAGTAAAAACATCACGAGGTGCTGGTAGACCAGCTAGTCTTTATCGATTTAATTCTGAGGCATTCGCGTTAATCAAAGATAAACCTTTAATATTTATTTGATAGAGGTATGAAATTCAGAAAAAATTGATACCCCGAAGCAATCTCTTCAACTGTAGGGTATCTATGAGATTGCTTCAGGAATTTCTTTTACATTCCTTTCTATTTATAATTTTTGCGCTGATATTAATGTACTCAACAATTTCCTGGTTGCGAAGTTGAGCGTTCCCTAAATCAAGTGGATGATCTTGTAGCTTTAAGATGTTTCCATAGAGGTTAATAGTGTAATTTTCTAGTTCATTTACTTCTTCTCTTTTTGTCAAATATTGCCATTGTTCGTTGGATTTGAGTTTTAAGTAACCATTAAGAAATATTCTAGCATCTGGGTAGTCTTTTTGTAGCTCTTTTAGAACATCATTTATATCCTTTTTACTCTCAAATATTATCTTTTTATCCTCAGTAGTGGTGCAATTATATACTATCTTTCTTCCCCAAATTTATTCTCCGTATATCCACCCAATAGCAACCATTACTGCCAAAATTTCTGTAGTTAAGATACCGGTTACAACTTACTAAAAAAGGCCGAACTTCAATACTCACAGTTATAATTTAATAATTTGATATTTTACATTGATAACAACCAACTCTTTCCCGCAATCAGCTTAGGGAAGATACCTCAACTATTAACTTAGGCGTTGGTGAATTACTGTATGATATTAATTTTAATTACTTAGGAGTCAGGAGTCAGAAGTCAGGAGAAAGAAAAGTGATTTTCAGTCAATTAAGTAAAGACAATATCTAATCTTTCCATTCAAGTAATTACTCTTAATTTACCTAAATTACTGATTTAATACCTCAAATAACCAACGCCAAAAAATGATAACCCTGTAGGAAGGTTGCATGCAACCTTCCTACCATTTGTAAAAAACATTTATAAAATTGGTATAATGAATCAAAAAAGTCTGACTTTAACCGGATTATTTTTAACAACCTTCCTCCTAATAACAATAAACTTATTTTCTGCCGAGGATGCCGAAAGTAAATCACAAAACCCTCTATCTCTTGGTTTCCAAACAATTAGTAATTCTCAGGGAACAACTCTCTATCAAAAAGATTTAGATTATGTACAAGTTGTTGATTTAACTCAAGGTGCAAAAATTAATTTTATCTATGGAAATATCACAGACTTAGGTACTAAAAAAGGAGCTTATGGCGGTAACGATCCACAATTTGAACGTCAGACAATATCACAAGTATGGTCTGATTTATCCTCCGTAAAACCTAATTTATTTTGCATCACTAACGGTCAATTTTTTAGAAACGATAAAAACTCCTCTACAGGGTTAGCATTTCCTGTCAAGTCAGATGGAATTATAGTTAGTGATGGTTATGCAGGAGAAATAGAATTTCCCGATGAAAAATTAATGCTAGAAGTCTGGAATGATAGAGCATTAATTACTAAATTTAAGCCAAATAATCTGCAATTATCCACAGCACCTAATCTTATTGTTGGTTTACAGGAAAATGCTGATAAAGGAGTCAAAGATAAAACAGGTAGAACATTTATTGGAGTCAAAGATAAAGATGGCGATCACCTCAATGAAACAATTTTAATTTTTACTTCTAAACAAGCAGCTCAACCCCATGCTGCTAATGTTTTGAAAAGTTTCGGGGCCACTCAAGTAATAATGTTAGATGGTGGAGGTTCTACACAATTAATTTGTCAGGGGAATAATTATATAACTTCACCAAGAACCATACCTCAAATGATTGTTATATTAGGGTAGTTTTATGAATACTTGGTAAAGTTATTGATACTTTTTAGGTGTTTATTTAAAAATTTGCTGTTGGAGTAATTTTTCTAATTTGTAGCGACATATAGAAAAGTTTGGATAAAGTTCAATAGCTTTTTGATAAGAAGCGATCGCCTCTTCTAACTTCCCTTGTTTTTCTAAAATAGTGGCTAAATGATAGTACGACCAAGAAAAATCAGGGTTAATTTCTATTGTTTTACGATAAGCGGTGACAGCTTGGTCATCTTTGTTTTGTTCTCGGAAAATATTACCTAATTTATAATAAGACCAAGAGTGCTTCGGATTAATTTCTATTACTTTTTGATATGTAGTAAGAGCTGAATTAAATTCTCTTTGTTTATAAAATTCTTCAGCTATTTGAAAATAATACTCATAGTCATCAATATTTTTTCTGATGGTTGGTGCTATCTCTTTTTTTATTGTATTGTCTCCTCCTTGAAAATATAAGTCAACAAAACTATTAATTTCTTCTACTAATTTTTTATCTGACTCACTGAAACTTATTTCTGCTCCCCTACCAGATACACCAATGTTGTATTGCCCAATCTTGCTTTTGTCACTTATGAATCCATCAACTATTGTGTCAATAGAATTAGGTTCTAAATTTAATTGCAGAAATTCATTAATATCCCGTGCAACATTAAAAGGTATTTTTTCTACTTCTTGATAAGAAACATATAGCAATGATTCCGATTTTTTATCCAGCCAAGTTTTGGCTTTTCTGATAAAATCTGGAATAAGAACCTTAGCATCGTCAATGCTTTTTATTTTAGCAAATCCTTTGTGCCGCTCTGACTTCTTTTTTAAGCGTTCTTTCTCTCCCACATCTTTGAGAGAAACAATGATATCGTAAGGATTTCTGTAATTTACAATAGCTAGAGCATTACCCGATTCTAGAACAGACTCAACTGGTTTTGATAAAGGAGAATGAGTTTTGATAACTAACACTTTATCACTAGGTACTATGTCTACTAAATCATAGATGGCTTGATCGAGTTTTTCTATAAAGCGTGTATTTTTATAAAAATGCCTTTTAGTTTTTTCTGGTAAAGATTTGTATACCTTACTCTGACTATATTTACAATCAACCAATGCAGATGCTAGCTGAAAAGTGAAAGTGCTAGCTGATTTAGGCATTCCGTAACAAATAATAATCATATCAGTGTGAATCGTCTGACCTGTTATTATGAATTGAACTCTCCCGCTCCGGGCCCGGTGGTGCATGATATCCGAAGGGGGGCGGGTTTAGCCAAATTTCGATAAATGTACCTAAAACCCATTAAAAACCCGCCCCTACAATTTGGGAAATAAATTAAACACCGACGTAGGGGCGGGTTTCAGCAAAAATCTTGATACATAGATATTAATAGGACTTACACACCTCAACGTATTTCCGTCATTGCGACCGATAGGGAAGCAATCTCAAGTCCTAGTTTTTCGTACCTAGTGCGTAAGTCCTGATTAATTTATCTAAACCCGCCCCGCCCCCGCATGATATTACTCCTTAAAATACCAGTCCTCACCACCAGGCAATTTATAAAACTCATCATCAAGCACATCTCGCAAATCTTCTCTCGCATAGTTGTATCAGGACTTACGCAAAGGTACTATATATAGGTCTTTGGTGTGTTACGCTAGCGCTAACACACTCTACTAGCGCGTCAAGCTTGAAATAGTGTTTTAGGAAAATTCTCCAAACCTTAGTCAGAGCAAGAATTATACTCAAAAATTTAATACACCATTTTCAGCTTGACACAACACTACCAATAGCGTTCATGGGTAAGTCCTAATATATCTATATTCTAGTGCTAATTTTTGAGTATCACAGAGCCTGTAAATATTTTTTACAACGGTTTTCATTATGATCAATGCTTTTAGATTTAATCAGCAGAGCAATAATTAGACATTTCCGGACAAGAGGGAAGTAGGGATGTTGTATGCAGCATCCTTATGTACAGAGTAGGGACCAAAAATTTAGGAGCGTTCCATAGAACACCCCTACATAATATTTTGTTGAAAATTATGCTAGCTGAAAGCTGATTGCTGATTACTGATAGCTAGTTAATGCCCAATCCCTACATATTGAAAACCAGCAGCTTCCAACTCTTTACGATCGCAGAAATTACGTCCATCAACAAATAAATTCTGCTCCATGGACTTCAACATCTTAGCATAATCTAATTTCTCAAACTGTTTCCAGTCAGTCACCAAAACTAAAGCATCACAACCATCAGCAAGTCTTTCTGCATCTGTTTCCACTACTACTCCAGTCAAACCATGACGCATACCAGACTGAGAAAGAATCGGATCGTAAGCCTTCACCTTTGCTCCCAACCTGTTCAACTCTTGAATCAAATCTAGAGAAGGTGCATCCCGCATATCATCAGTATCAGGCTTAAACGTCAAACCCAATAACCCAATAGTCTTACCCTTAAGAATTTTCAGCGCCTGCTGTAACTTATCTATTGCGATCATGCGTTGACGCTTATTCACCTCAATTGCCGATTTCAACAACTGTGCCTCACAACCATAGTCATCAGCAGTATGCACTAAAGCAGAAACATCTTTCGGGAAACAAGAGCCACCCCAACCAATACCAGCTTGTAAAAATTTATTACCAATACGAGAGTCTAAACCAATACCCTTAGACACCTGAGTCACATCTGCTCCAACGCGGTCGCAAATATTAGCAATCTCATTCACAAAACTAATCTTAGTTGCCAAGAAAGAATTAGCAGCATACTTAATCATTTCCGCAGAACTCAAATCTGTTGTTACCACTGGTACTGGTGGGAGTGAGGAGTCGTCAGCAAACTTACGTTCAACCAGAGGAGCATAAAGTTCCAACATCATGTCTAGTGCCTTTTGACTATTACTACCCAATACTATGCGGTCTGGATTAAAAGTATCGAAGATAGCGGAACCTTCGCGCAAGAACTCTGGGTTACTAACCACATCAAATTCAGGTTCAATATCTGTACCGGAGCCACCCTCTTCATTTTTCCGCTCCTCAACCCCATCTAACACAATTCTTCGTACCCAGTCCCCAGAACCAATAGGTACAGTTGATTTATTCACAATTACCTTATAACCTGTAGTCAAATGAGCACCTATACCCTTAGCCACTGCCTCAACATAACGAGTATCACTTTCCCCTGTAGGGAGTGGGGGAGTACCAACAGCAATAAATAAGATATCGCCATGATTGACCCCAGCTTTTAAGTCAGATGTAAACTCGAGAGTTCCTGCTTTAGTGCAACCTTGCATCAGTTCAGATAACCCCGGTTCGTAGATTGGAGACTGTCCTGATTTTAATAGTTTAACTTTTTCCTCGTTGTTGTCTACGCAAATTACATGATGTCCTGTATGAGATAAACAAACCCCTGTAACTAAGCCAACATAGCCAGTACCAATGACACAAACACGCATCTTTTATATCCTCAAAGTTTTTAACACGAAAAGTTTTAATGGGGATTAAGTTTTTACAATTTGCTTTCCTTTACCCCCGCACCCTTTCAACTTTTTGGCGGTTCATTTTTGAGCCGCTCTCGAAAATCTTCTATTGTCAATTTTAACCCTTCTTGGAGAGGAACACTAGGCTCCCAACCTAAATATTTTTTAGCACGAGTAATATCTGGTTGTCGCTGTTTCGGGTCATCTTGTGGCAGAGGTTTATATGTTATCTCTGCATCTGGGTTAACCATTTGTTGAATTGTTTGAGCTAATTCAAGTATGGTATATTCTCCTGGGTTTCCTATGTTGACTGGTCCAATAAAATCTTGATCCATTAATCGAATAAACCCTTCTACCAAGTCTGACACATAACAGAAACTTCTGGTTTGAGAGCCATCTCCATAAACTGTTAGTGGTGTTCCTTTTAAGGCTTGTGCAATAAAGTTACTCACTACTCGACCGTCATTTTCTAACATTCTTGGCCCATAAGTATTATGAGCAAAAATTCCGTAGCTTCCACCAATAAAATTTTCATAATTTGGTACTGAGAAATCGTACACATAATCATCTATTTCAAATTCCTCAATACTTTCTATTTTTGCCCAGACAATATCACCAGTCCTTTTTGCTGATATTTTCTGCTGAATGTTAGACAAATTCTCAATATTGTTATCTTCTAACCCCTGTACTATTATTTGGTAATTTTGTTCTATTTCTGAGACATTTGCTACTAGCCCAAACTTAGCTAAAATTAATACTAACTTTTCAGCGATCGCCTGACTGCCACTCTTAAATTCAATATTTAAATTTGGTTGATTTTCTACTACATTATTTCCTTCATTCAATCCCTGTAAAAAACTAATTAATTGTTTTTGAGGAAGTTGTAAAACCCAATTAGGAATCTCTTTTTCTTTATTCCCAAAATTCAACCCTTCTCCAATTAGATCGACCAGAATTTTTGACCTAATACTTATAGACCCTTCTATCTTAATTTCACATTGACACTCAAATATTCTTTCTACTACTTCTATTAATTTTGCTAGTTTCTCAGCTCCTCCTTTAAACACCAATTCATTGTCTATGAAACTTCCTTGAGATACATAAAACCCTAATAACCACAAAAATTCTTCTATATTCCCCACCCAATTTTTAATTGCCTTTGAAGATAAATAGCAAATTTTTTCTTTTTTGGATAGAGGAAGTTCTAAATATTCCCATAGATGCAAAGGAATTTTATTTTTTGCTTCGTAGCTTTTCAGTATTGAATAAAGTTGTTCGGGATTAACACCTTTTGCCAATAAATACTCACGAATTTTATCTCCATATTTTTCTATATAGGAGATTGTCTCTTCACTTTCCAGAAATATTTCTTCTTGAATACAAATTTTATCTGTAATGTAGAATGGTTGTAAAGGTTGCTCCAAAAAGCTGATATAATTAGGAACTCCTATTTCATCTCCCACCTTTAGTTCATTTCCGAAAGCTGCTTGAGGTCGATCGTTATTATTCCTAGTAAATAAACTATGGTCTTCAGTAATTTTTATCTGCTTACCCCAGACAGTTTTTATCTGATAACCCTTCTTCTTAACATGATGTTTCCAAATTGCAGAAATTGGTTTAATTACTGTCTTGGAATTTTCATCAAAACAAGGCACCGATACATTAGATATATCTCCATTAATTCTGTCATAACATTCAGCAAAGCTTTCATAATAGAGTTCTTTACCAATGTAATAAAGTACCTTTTGGTCTCCAGTCAAACTGTTAAAAATTCTGACTACTCTAATATCAACATTATTTTGACGATGGTAATCAAATGCCAAAGTTTCTGCTACTCGCTTCCCCTCGTCGTAACACGATCTAATACCAATACAATTAACATTACCTCTATACTCTTCTGTTTGAGGATGTACATCTGGGTCTCCATATACCTCAGATGTGGAAGCCAAAAAGAATCTTGCTTTTACCCTTTTTGCTAACCCCAACATATTCAATGTCCCCATCACATTTGTTTTAATTGTCTTGACAGGGTTGTACTGATAATGTATAGGACTGGCAGGACAAGCTAGATGATAAATTTGATCCGCTTCCAATCTAATAGGTTCAGTAATATCGTGGCGAACTAACTCAAAATAAGGATGATTCAACCACTTTAAAATATTGCGCTTAGTTCCTGTGTAAAAATTATCAAGACAGATGACTTCATGGCCTTTTTCCATTAATCTATCGATGAGATGAGAACCAAGAAAACCCGCACCACCTGTTACTAATATTCTCATTGTTTCCACTATCAAGGACTGTAATTTGCTGTGGTTTGCAACAAATAATTGAATAACCACATCAAATCTGATCATACACTAACAAAGTATGCGCCTGAAACATATTAGCACAGAAAGTGTATCGAATCTCTAAAAAACAACTTAGTTAAGGTATTAATCTAATCGCAGCACTGCCATAAAAGCTTCTTGTGGCACATCAACTGTACCTAATGACTTCATTCGTTTTTTACCTTTTGCCTGTTTTTGCAGTAATTTTTTCTTACGGCTAATATCCCCACCATAACATTTAGCTAAAACATCTTTCCGTAAAGCAGGAATATGTTCACTAGCAATAACTTTAGAACCAATAGATGCTTGAATTGGTACTTTAAATTGATGGCGAGGAATTAATTCTTTAAGTTTTTCTGTCAAAGCACGACCTACTCCATAAGCTTTATCGCGATGTACAATTACAGCTAAAGCATCTACTGGTTCAGCGTTAATCATAATATCTAGCTTCACCAGAGGATTTTCACGATACCCTATGAGTTGATATTCCATACTTGCATAACCACGAGACCGAGATTTCATTTGGTCAAAAAAGTCTGTTACTACTTCTGCCAAAGGAATTTCATATACTAAAGTTGTTCTACCCTTAGTTAGATACTTCATATCCTTAAATATCCCACGTCGTGATTGACCCAACTCCATTAATGTCCCTACATATTCTTCTGGAGTAATCATTTCTACCTGGACATAAGGTTCTTCCATTTTTTCTCGGTGATTAGGGTCTGGTAGTAAATTTGGATTATCAATCAGAATAACTTCTTCTTTATTAGTGGTTACTCGATAAACTACTGATGGAGAAGTAACAATTAAATCTAGATTATATTCTCGCTCTAACCTTTCCTGGACAATTTCCATATGCAGCAACCCTAAAAAACCACACCGAAACCCAAAACCCATTGCGCTTGATGTTTCTGCTTCATAAGATAGAGCTGCATCATTGAGTTTGAGTCGGTCTAGAGCTTCTCGTAAATCTGGAAACTGGTCGGCATCGGTGGGAAATAAGCCACAAAATACCATAGGTTTAGCTTCTGTATAACCAGGCAAAGGGGCCTCTGCTTGTTTTTTGGCTAGAGTAATTGTATCTCCCACCCTGGCATCTTCCACTGCTTTGATGGCCGCTCCTAAATAACCTACTTCTCCTGCGTGAAGCTCTTTTACTGGTTTTTGGGTAGGGGAGAGAACTCCCAGTTCATCTATTTCATACTCTTTTCCTGATGCTATGAGTCGGATACGATCGCCTTTAGCAATAGTCCCATCCATGACCCGGAAATATACAATTACCCCTCGATATGGGTCATAATAACTATCAAAGATGAGAGCGCGTAATTTTTCATCAATAGTATCTTGTGGTGGTGGTACTAATTTAACAATTGATGCGAGAATTTCCGGAATTCCAATTCCTTCTTTGGCAGATGCTAAAATTGCCCCCGAACAGTCTAGGCCAATTATTTCTTCTATCTCTTGTTTTACTCTATCTGGTTCTGCTCCTGGAAGGTCAATTTTATTTAAGACCGGAATAATTTCTAGGTTATGCTCCAAAGCTAGGTAGACATTAGCTAAAGTCTGAGCTTCTACTCCTTGGGAAGCATCTACTACTAGTAAAGCACCTTCACAAGCCGCCAGAGAGCGCGACACCTCATAAGAAAAGTCTACATGGCCAGGGGTATCTATAAGATTTAATACATATTCTTCTCCATTTTCAGCATGATAATTCATTCGGGCAGCTTGCAGCTTGATTGTGATACCACGCTCCCTTTCTAAGTCCATTGTGTCTAGAAATTGCTCTTTCATTTCACGGTCTTCCACAGTGCCAGTTGCTTGTAGGAGGCGATCGGCTAAAGTTGATTTTCCATGATCTATATGGGCAATGATTGAAAAGTTACGAATGTGAGATACAGGAACTTTTGTCATACTTTCTTTTGTTAATAATTTGAAATGCCTTATTTTTGTTATGGTCTTGGCACAATTAATTCAATCTATCTATAATTCTTAACATATTTTAATTCTGAAGATTTTTGAGCTTTAGTCTGACTTAATTTAGGTTCTGGTCTAAATTGTTTCCTGGTTAAAAAAGAAATTTCTATGATTACTCTTGACTACTATGGGGACTACAGTTAAAGAGATTCTATGGGAACGGCTGTTTTCGCTTCACAGAGCTTCCGCTCAAAGCTAGCGCACAATGCTGGTTAATGGCTGTCGCCGATATATTTGTATTTGTGTAACATTCCGCACCGAAAACGCCCCTACCATAGGTATAACTTTCCTCTATATTCTATTTTTATGCTATAATTAAAGCCTGGAGCAATTGCTAGTGCCTGTTTTCTACACCTACAACCTATCACTAAAGAAACCGTAGCGACGATCAAATTCCAGATTCTTCACTAATTGAGAACTTCTCTTTTGAGGTCGATATGTAAAAATTAATACACATTATGAATTGTGTTTATGACTATAAAAATTTTTCTATTCCTTGAAATACTACTTTGTGTTAAAGTGAAATTTGTTGAAATATATAGACATGAGGGAAAATACAAGAAACTGACAACCTGCCGAAATTAATACTATGTCTGTGGTAGGCCAAACACAGTAAAAAACATCTGAATAAATTAATTTTTCCAAAGACCCAAAATCCATATTTAGATTAAAAAAATAGTGGCGGAGGACATCAGTCAACTAAGGCCAGTCAACTCAATGACTGTGGACATAGCCATATTTGATGATCTGTTGCGATAGATACAGATAGTTGTTAAGTGGACTGGACAAACCAGTAATCTCTATCGGTGAGCTTGAGAAAATTCACTCATTTCATGGAGTGGAGTATGTCAACATAATATAAAGTAGCTTTTCTAGATTTATAAGATTGTCTTGCTATGAATCAGCCTGAAGTTAATCAGTCGAAATTACCAGAAAAAGTAGAATTATCTATAAACATAGATTCTAGATTATTAGACCAAGTTCAACATTTGACAAATGACCCGAGTAAGGTCATTGAAAGTGCCCTTCGCCAGTGGTTAAGAGGAGGACTTCCAGAAGATGAGTTAGCCCTGACACTGCAAAGAAATCCTCCTATCCCACCAAGAGGGGAATGGAACGATTAAGATACTATTTACTTCAGATTATGTGAAAGGTTTATAGAAGTTAATCATAGATTTTATTTAAGATTATCAATTATCCAAACTTTTGATTAATTAAATGAAACTTAAAGATAATTTTTGATAAATCAAAATATATCCTATATCTCACCAACCAACTATGAGTTGTTAAAGACAATTGAAATCAGTGAGTTAGTAAATAGTTATTGACAAAAATTAATTGAGTTTGGAAACTACAAACAACCAAAATTAAAGAATGTCAAAATACACTCCTTTGGGTGTGAGTTATTATTCTTTGCTTGGACTCCATCCAAAAGCATCTAATCAGGAAATTAGAAGAGCATATCGAGAACTAAGTAAGCGCTATCATCCAGATACTACAGATATGCCGAAGGCGATCGCTACTGTAAAATTCCAGCAAATTAATGAAGCTTATGCTACTCTCGTGAACTCAGAAAAAAGATTAGAGTACGACCAAAAAATTAGGCGCTTATATGTAGATGATTTGAGTCAAAGAGTTAATTTTAATTATAGAAATTCCTCTGCCTACTTAGACCCTCAAGACAGACCATTATCTGCTGGTGAATTATTTGCTTTATTGATTATAGGTATAACTTTAATTAGTTGTTTGTTGATAGCTATTACTATTGGCCTCATACGTCCAGAGGTAACTATCCAACCTATTGAACCACCAGGAAATCAATTCATAGAAATCAAATACTCATTATAGCTTTATTGATTTGATCAAAATAGTTATATATAAATATTTAAGATTTGATTAATTTCTATGATATTTTTTTAAAAATTATTGGAAAAAGTAAATATATTATATGTTCTAGAATTGACGCAACTGAATTACTGGAAGTCTTTGTAAGTTATTAAAATTATTATTAAGTCTAGATATTTTTTGTTTGTAGATACAAAAAAATGGATACTCCCAAACCAGACACTCCTTTATATAACCACCCTCTGCCCAAAATTGAAGAATGGCTCCAAGAAAATGGTTGCCAACAAAATTCTGAAAAATTACATTGTTGGTGGGTTGAAAAACCTACCTGGAAAGCAGAATTATCACTTGATATCGATCAACTTACGGTGCGGTATGTAGACGCTAGTGATAATGGTGATGATATTCAACGCTCCTTTAAATATTCTTTGAGTCGTCAAGACCTTGAAGAAGCAATTTTTTGTGGGCCTTAGTTAAAGATAACTCCAGCCAACAAAATTGAACTTACGAATCAAAAATATTAGCTTTCTGTATTGCGTAAATAGATTTTCGTATCATATTTTACCAAATCTGCGTTGACGTTTTTGATAAGCAAATAAGGCACGATGAAATTCAGAGCGGTTAAAGTCAGGCCAAAATGTTTCAGTAACATAGATTTCCGAATAAGCCATTTGCCATAATAAAAAATTACTAATTCTCATTTCCCCACTGGTACGAATTAATAAATCTGGATGAGAAATTCCAGCAGTATAAAGATATTGCTCAAATAACCCTTCATTAATTTCTTCTGGTTTGAGTAAACCTTTTTGTACCTGAGAGGCGATCGCTTGACAAGCATGTACAATCTCCTGACGTCCTCCATAATTAGTAGCTACAGTAAACTTAATCCCCTGATTTTGCTGAGTCATTTCCATTGAATGTTTAATCTCAGCTTGTAAAGATAGAGGTAAAGAACTTAGATTACCAACAAATCTAATTTGAACATCTTCTGCCACCATTTCCTGTAGCTCTTGACGTAAAATTCTTTCAAATAAACTCATCAAAAAATTAACTTCCTCTAGTGGCCTGCCCCAATTTTCACTAGAGAATGCGTAAGCAGTTAATGCTTCTATACCCCAATCTTTACTACACTGTAATAAGGCTTTCAGCGCTTCCACCCCACGCCTATGACCCATAATTCGAGGTAAACCCCTGCGTCCTGCCCAGCGGCCATTACCATCCATAATTACAGCTACGTGGCGAGGCAACTTTTCTGGTTCTAGGTCAACAGGTAAATCTTGTAAGCAAGTTCCTTGATTCATCTTTTCTTTCGAGGAGCTGGTGGACTTTGACGAAGCATACATGACATTAATCTCGATCCTTTTGTTCCTATTTGAACTCCAAGATTAAGTATGGTGAATGGTTTTGTATTTTTTTCACTACCTGATAGAAATAGGCGTTGTTCTAATAATTCCTTAAGTTTATTACTGGTTAAGGGTCGATTTAAAGTCCCTTTTTCAGCCAGAGATATAGAACCAGTTTCTTCAGACACCACTACGCAGAGGCACTTTTCTACTTGTTCTGTAATTCCCATAGCTGCTCTATGACGAGTCCCTAATTGCCTGGAAGCTATTCTTTCAGACAATGGTAGAATCACACCAGCTGATATAACTTTATGTTCTCTAATTAGGACTGCGCCATCATGTAATAAAGTTTTTGGCTGAAATATGGTCTGTAATAGTTCCTTAGAAAGTTCAGCGTTTAACTTCACACCAGGCACAGAAAAATCTCTCTCATCTATAGGCCCATCTGTTTCTATGATTAACAAAGCGCCTATACGATTTTGAGACAGTTGTTTGATTGATTCTACTATTTCATCAATAATGCTATCTGATTCAGGTAAAACTCTACGATTATGTCCAAACATTTGCAGAATTTCTCCCTGTCCCAACTGCTCAAGAAACCTACGGAATTCTGATTGTAATATTACTGCCATGGAAACAGCAGAACCTATGACTAAACTGTTGAGGGCAAAACTTAAAAGCTTTAATCCAGCCCAATGACTTAAGGCCGAAGCCAACATTAAGACTATAAACCCTCTTACCATCCATAGTGTACGACGTTCCCCTATGATGACAAGCACCATATATATCAAGGCTAGAACCAGTCCGATATCAATACTATGTACTAATAAGGACTTCATCAAGCCTGGGTCATTACTAAGACCCGATTTCATTGAACTTTAATTATTAATCTAACGTCAACTTTTGATGTTTTTTTATTTAACATTTAACATTGGTGTCATCACCAGCAAAGAGCATTTATTCTCTTGCGTAATGTAAATAATTAATTATCAATATCAATGAACAATAAGTTTGATCATCCACTGTTAATTGGACATTTTTTGGCGACATTAGTAGGTTTGCGGAATATATATAGATGCTATACTCTTTGATATATTTATATTATAGTATAAGCATCTTGATGCAAATTCTAGTTCACTCACTTATAGTTACATCTGTTTCACCTCCCCTTAGTCCTAACTATTCCTTATAGCATCATTTTTGGTTAGTAACAAATTATGCCAACGCCAGAATTTGCTTTTGAGTTATCAGTAGACATGGAACTTATTGCCAAATTAGGTTAAAAATCAAATTTCTGTATCTATAGTAAGTTATAAGACATACAACAGTTTGATTTTTTCATCTTGCTATTGTTAGCTTTTTTGCATTGGAATCAAATACTATGATTGTTCTATAGCTATTCGTTCTGGTAAAACATCGTGACTGAGTAAATCTTGGTAAGTTTCCCTTTGTAATATTACATTTACTTCGTCATTGCTAACTAAAACTCCTGCTGGACGTGGTAGACGATTGTAGTTAGAAGCCATGCTATAGTTATACGCACCAGTAGCCATTACTACCAAGCAATCTCCTGGTTGAGTTACGGGTAACATGGCATTTTTAACTAGAATGTCACCAGATTCACAATGTTTACCAGCAACGGTAACTGTTTCTGTTACAGGTTCAGAGAATTTATTAGCTACAACCACTCGATAAAGAGATTGATAGGTGATTGGACGAGGATTATCTGACATTCCCCCATCTACTGATATATAAGTCCTAATTTCTGGAACTTGTTTTTGAGCACCAATTGTATAAGCTGTTACACAAGCCTGGCTAATAATTGAACGTCCAGGTTCGCATAATAGTTTTGGTAAAGGTAATTGTCTAGCTTGGCAAGCATCTACCATTGCCTTACTGATATTGTGAACCCAAGTTTCAATACTAGGAGGGTCATCTGCTTCAGTATAACGGATTCCTAAACCACCACCCATATTAATTTCTGTGACTGATAGATTATGTGCCATGGCAGTTGTCATTGCATCTACCATTACACTTGCTAAATCTTGATGGGGCTGAACTTCAAAAATTTGGGAACCTATATGAGCATGAATTCCTATAAATGATAGTTTTTGTTGTTGACTTATGAAGCTAAAAACATCATTTAATTGGTTAGGGTCAAATCCAAATTTACTATCTAGATGACCTGTACGAATGTATTCGTGGGTATGACATTCAATACCAGGTGTAAACCTCACCATTATTTTTGTGGGATTTTCTAGTGCTTCTGTTTGTTCGTTTTTTAAATCGGCTAATGTTTTTAATTCTAGCCAATTGTCGATAACAATTACACAATCTGTTTCGACCGCTAAACTTAATTCTGCAAGAGATTTATTATTGCCATGTAAGTATATTTTCTCTGGATTAATACCTGCTTGGATAGCTGTGTATAATTCACCTCCAGATACAACGTCTATACCTAAACCTTCAGAACCACAAATAGCACATACTGCTAGACAGCTCCAAGCTTTAGAAGCATAAAGAACCAAAGATTCTCCAGGGTAGTACTGTTTAAGTGCATCTCGATATTGACGACAAGCTGTTCTGAGAGTATATTCGTCCAATATATATAGAGGTGAGCCAAATTTCTCGACCAGTGCTGGGACATCCCAGCCACCGATTTCTAAGTGGTCTAGATTGTTAACTTTGGCAGTGAGTGGTAAAAGTTCCTGATTTGGTGAACTTTCCATTTTTGGCAAATACTGAAGTCCAGAATTTGCGGATATTACAGGTTGAGTTGATACCATAAGTGTTGTACAGAGTTATACTCTAGTAGTCTAATTTAATAATATAGAAGTTATTTCACTTTTTGACACTCCCCGCGATGAATTGACGGAGATTCTTCGTTCTATGACCAGACTTGCTGAGACAAGATTTCTCCTACCCCAGTAGAGGAGAAGTCTCCCAAAGTGTTTGACTGGATGAGCCTGGTTTCTGTGTGCCCCACAGTACCAAGGGCGATATTCAGAATGTTGATAGCTGTATTGTGGTCTCGGTCCAGAACACATCCACATTGACAAAGATGAGTTCTAGTTGATAGTGATTTCTTGACCGTGGTTCCACAGTTTAAACAATTTTGGCTAGTATAAGCTGGGTTGACTGCAACAGTGGCTTTACCGAATCTATGGCCAAAATACTCTAACCATTCTTGATGCAATCGCTCATGGGGGAAACCCTCAAGACCGCGCTGCATCGCTTTTCTGAATTTATACCAACCTGCATCATTAATAGACTTAGCCAGACAGTGATTCTTAACTAGATTCTTAATCCTCAAATCTGCCTCCGGCACGTCGCTCTGCCTCTACATAGGCGACCACATCCTTAGACTGGACTACGCAATGTCCTAGTCTCTTAGCATGTTCTTCACGTTGCCTACTTATTTTGAGGTGTACTGATCCGAGTTTATTAATGGCGCACTTGGGGTTAGCACTGCCTTTTTTCTTGCAAGAAACCCGACTTTGATAAAATTTAAGTCGTTTCTTACTCTTCCTGTAGAACTGTGGATTATACTCTGTATTGCCATCTGAATCTGTGTAGAACTCTTTGAGTCCCACATCTAAGCCAACGTTATGCAATGTCTGTTCTACATCAACCTTGATATCTACGCTGATACAGAACTGACAATAATCACCATCAGCTCGTCTAAGCAATCTCACTCTTTATAATCTGTTCAATTGGATAGAAGGCCAAGTCCCACGTCCCCATCAATTTGAGTTTTCCTATACCTTTTTTGTCAGTAAATTCAATATTTTTAGGGTCATGCAATTTCCAGCCGCTGATTTTATATTCAACTGAACGGCTATGTTTTTTTAATTTTGGGAAACCCTTTTTGCCTGGTACTTTCTTGTTACAGTTTAAGAAAAACTTGGCAATTGCTGACCAACACCGTTCTACAGATGCCTGACAAGCATGAGAGTTTAAATCTTTGACAAAGGGATACATTGCGCGTATTTCGGTATTGTACTGAGTACAGTTCTTTTCTCCCTAAACCTCGATTGTCCATCCAATAAAGCAGACATAAGTTTCTCAGGAATTGACCCGTCCGAATTGCCTCATCAATCCCTTGATATTGATTCAGTTTTCCCTTGGCTTTCAATTCTTACACTATCATAATCTTAACGCTAGCTTGTCTGGCGTATATGATCTGTGATCTGACGTTCAATTCAATTTGGGCAACTTGATTGAGGTTAACTGTCCTTCTAGGGTGCGAATTGAGACCTGCTTTTTTTGGTCAATTTTTGATTAATTTTTTATCTAGAATTTAGACTTTTGCAATTATGGCAATTATTACGATTCAACCAATGAGTCCAAAGCATATTTCTAGCGTGGTTGAATTGGATCGACTCTGCTTTGGTGGACTCTGGAATTTTCAAGGTTATCAGCAAGAACTAGAAAGTCCTAACAGTGATTTGCTAATTTTAGTAATTAGCCAAATGAATGAAGAGATGAAAAGGGAGGTAACCTTTAAATCTTCTAACTCTAAATCAGAGCTTACCAATTATCAGTCCATAATTGGCATAGGTTGTTTATGGGCTATTTTAGAGGAAGCACATATCACTATTCTCGGAATTCATCCCCAATACCAACGTCTGGGTTTAGGTCAGTTATTATTATATTCCTTAATGAGGTCTGCTTGGGACAGAGGTTTAGAGAGAGCCACCTTAGAAGTTGCAGCTTCAAATACATCTGCATTGTCCCTTTATCACAAGTTTGGGTTTCAAGATGTGGGCCGTCGTCGAGGATATTATCAGCAAACTGGCGAAGATGCTCTAATTCTATGGCGTGGTCATCTCCATGACCCAGAATTTGAGCAAACTTTGTCCCAATGGCATAGACAAGCGATCGCTCGTCTGAATGACTATGAAGTAAGGTGGGAAAAGTTAGAATCGGTTATTGGTAATTAGCGATCGCTCAACTCAAATAGCTTTATTATTTTGAGTTAATTTTGTTTATAGACCCTTTTGCCTACACTTTAAATTTATTGTATGGAGTTTATAGATATAATCTGTAAAAAATCTAAAAACACATAAAAAGTCTAAAAATCTCACCCAATATTGCATTTTGTTAAGATATTTTCTCATAGAATCTAAATATAAAAACTACATTAATAGCAAAGATTTAGTTGACTGAAATAGATAATTGTTACCGATAAAACTTTAGAATTTCTTAAAATAAACAAGCAGATTTAATCATCTCTATATAAAAACCTGAGCTATACTTTAGAAACTCAAATTATATTTTGGCTATAAATATGTAAGTGTAAATACCATTAATGGAGGAGGAAGTACATAACGTTAAATTCTTTAGAATCTTACATCTCAAAAGCAAGCTTTATAGATAATGATTTGATTCCAGTGTACAACAAAGGTGAGAAAAATCAAGTTACTTTTTCAGGAAAAAGAGTAGAAAGAGGAATGCAATTGCACCGCCACCAAAGGATTAATCAATGAGTTGCGTGAACGGTTCTCTGAATATAATGAGAAAAGCAGCTCACTTTTGTCTTTAACTATGGGAAGCGAGGGTGTTGTAGTATCTCCTTCGGGGGAGCTTTCCTGCTGAATGCTACGCAAACGCTAACACCCAGTCAGGGTGACACCTGGGTTCCGAAGGATATGTCTTATGTGACTATATTTTTATGAACTATCTCAAGTCTGAATAAGCATTTTGCGGGGTAAATACAGAAAGCGTAAACTTCTCTAAAGTTCATCAAACTTACTCATAATTATAGCTATCAAACTAAAATAAGTAAGTTTTTTTTCAGTTGTCTATCCATTGAGTCGCTATCAGCTACAATTAAGGTATGAAGCTAGTTGAACGTCATGTTATCAGCAAATCACATTATTTGTGGTCAGAAATTGACCACAAGGCTTTTTTGTCGAAAAATCTGTTCAATTTAGCTAACTATTATTATCGTCAATACTTCTTTTGCGATCAAAAGAAATTAAATTTTAATGAACTGTATCACAAGGTATCTAAAACTGATGATTATCAAGCTTTACCTACCAAGGTAAGTAAGCAAATTATTAAGAGATTAGATCAAAGTTGGAAACATTATTTTTCAGCTTTAAGAGAGTGGAAAAAACAGCAAAATAAATTTTTAGGAAAACCAAAAATTCCCAAATATAAACATAAGTCAAAAGGCCGAAATATTCTGCCTTATCCAGATGAATCAATTTACAAAAAAGCCTTAAAAAAAGGGATTTGTCATCTGTCGATGAGTGAAATAAAAATTCCTACTTCACAGACAGAAATAATAGAGGCAAGAATCATCCCCAAAAGTAGCTGTTATCTTATAGAAATAGTCTATGAAAAACAGGAGGAAATAACAAATAATCAACAAATAGCAGGAGTAGATTTAGGAGTAAATAACTTAATAGCTGTAACGACAAATCAAACAGGAATATCACCTCTTTTGATTAAAGGCAGACCATTAAAAGCAATCAACACTTTTTATAATAAACAGCGCTCTTGTTTACAATCTCAATTAAAAAATAACCACAATAAAAGTAATTCTCATCGGTTAAAAAAATTAACTCACAAACGAAATTGTCGAGTAGAAAACTATCTTCATACAGCAAGTAAAATAGTAATAGATTGGTGTGTAAACTATGAAATAGGGACCTTAATTATTGGGTATAATCAGACTTGGAAACAAGAAATAAAATTAGGGAAAAAGAACAATCAACAATTTGTGAATATCCCTCACTATAGGTTAATAGAGATGTTAAGGTATAAAGCCCAACTAAGAGGAATAAAAGTAATAATTACCGAAGAATCCTATACATCTCAATCGAGCTGTTTAGATGGGGATGATTTACCCAAAGATGGAGAACAAAAACCGGAATTTAGTGGAAAAAGAGTAACAAGAGGGTTGTATAAAACTAGGGAAAATAAATTATTAAATGCTGATGTAAATGGGTCGTTTAACATTATTAAAAAAGTAATTCCTGATGTCTTTGACCAAGGAATAAAGGGTTTGCCGTTTAACCCTGTGGTGGTTGATCCACTACGAATGACTAATATTTCAGGCTTTCTCATTCAGTTTGAGTAAGTTTAGTTTGAGTAAGTTTAGTTGAGCGGTAACAGTTTTAATATAAATGTCACGCTAGAATAACCGTAAGGGGAACTTTATAAATAATAGGAATTAATTAATTATGTTTGAACGCTTCACCGAAAAAGCAATCAAAGTGATAATGTTGGCCCAAGAAGAGGCTCGGCGCTTGGGACATAACTTTGTGGGGACGGAACAAATCCTCCTGGGTCTAATTGGAGAAGGCACAGGTGTTGCGGCCAAAGTTCTCAAATCTATGGGTGTTAATCTCAAGGACGCTAGGATTGAGGTAGAAAAAATAATTGGCCGTGGATCTGGATTTGTGGCTGTAGAAATTCCTTTTACTCCCAGAGCTAAAAGGGTTTTAGAATTATCCTTGGAGGAAGCACGGCAATTAGGACATAACTATATTGGTACTGAGCATCTACTTCTGGGTTTAATTCGAGAAGGGGAAGGAGTTGCAGCAAGAGTTCTAGAAAACTTGGGCGTAGACCTCTCGAAGGTACGGACTCAGGTAATTCGGATGTTGGGTGAAACTGCAGAAGTCACTGCTGGTGGTGGCGGTGGACGGACTAAAACTCCTACTCTGGATGAGTTTGGTTCTAATCTGACTCAAATGGCATCTGAAGGTAAGTTGGACCCAGTAGTGGGAAGGCAAAACGAAATTGAACGGGTTATTCAAATTCTAGGTCGTAGAACGAAAAATAATCCAGTTTTGATTGGAGAACCAGGGGTCGGAAAAACAGCGATCGCTGAAGGTCTGGCACAACGTATTGCTAATAATGATATACCAGATATTCTTGAAGAAAAGCGGGTAGTTACTCTGGACATTGGTCTATTGGTGGCTGGCACAAAATATCGAGGAGAGTTTGAGGAACGTCTGAAGAAAATTATGGATGAAATTCGCTCTGCGGGTAATGTCATCCTAGTTATAGATGAGGTTCATACTCTAATTGGAGCTGGTGCAGCAGAAGGGGCAATTGATGCGGCTAATATTTTGAAGCCTGCTTTGGCTCGTGGGGAGCTACAGTGTATAGGGGCAACAACCCTCGATGAGTATCGCAAACATATTGAACGAGATGCGGCACTCGAACGTCGTTTCCAACCAGTAATGGTGGGTGAACCTTCCGTTGAAGAGACAATTGAAATTTTATACGGTTTAAGGGAACGTTACGAACAACATCATAAGTTAAAAATTTTGGATACAGCTCTAGAAGCTGCTGCTAAATTGTCAGACCGCTATATTAGCGATCGCTATTTACCGGATAAAGCTATTGATTTGATTGATGAGGCAGGTTCCCGGGTTCGTTTGATTAATTCTCAACTTCCTCCGGCAGCTAAGGAGTTAGATAAAGAGTTGCGTCAAATTCTTAAAGAAAAGGATGAGGCAGTACGCTCTCAAGATTTTGATAAGGCAGGAGAGTTGCGCGATCGGGAAATGGAGATTAAATCTGAAATTCGTTCCCTTGCTCAAAGTAAAAAGACAGATTCCACGAGTGAAAATGATTCTCCAGTGGTTAATGAAGAAGATATTGCTCATATTGTTGCAAGTTGGACAGGTGTTCCAGTTAGTAAGCTCACAGAATCTGAATCTGAGAAGTTGCTACACATGGAAGATACTCTGCACCAACGTTTGATTGGTCAGGAAGAAGCTGTCAGAGCAGTATCTCGTGCTATTCGTCGGGCAAGAGTAGGATTGAAAAACCCCAACCGACCAATTGCTAGCTTTATTTTCTCTGGACCGACTGGGGTTGGTAAGACAGAATTAACTAAGGCTCTGGCTACATATTTCTTCGGGTCAGAAGAAGCAATGATTCGGTTGGATATGTCTGAATACATGGAACGTCACACTGTTTCTAAGTTGATTGGTTCTCCTCCTGGTTATGTGGGTTATAACGAAGGTGGTCAGCTAACTGAAGCAGTTCGTCGTCGCCCTTATACTGTGGTGCTATTTGATGAAATCGAAAAAGCTCACCCTGATGTCTTCAATATGTTGTTGCAAATTTTGGAAGACGGACGGTTGACTGATGCTAAGGGTCGTACAGTAGATTTCAAGAATACCTTAATTATTATGACCTCCAATATCGGTTCTAAGGTAATCGAAAAAGGAGGCGGTGGTCTTGGTTTCGAGTTCTCCGATAATGAAGCTGATGCTCAATACAACCGAATTCGCAACTTGGTTAATGAAGAACTAAAACAATATTTCCGCCCAGAATTCCTCAACCGTTTAGATGAGATTATCGTCTTCCGTCAGTTGAATAAGGATGAGGTGAAGGAAATTGCTGTGATTATGTTGAAAGAAGTCTTTAGTCGTTTGACAGAAAAAGGCATCAAGCTAGAAATTACTGAACGCTTCCAAGAGCGGTTAGTTGAGGAAGGTTATAATCCCAGTTATGGAGCGCGTCCTCTACGTCGGGCAATTATGCGTTTGCTTGAGGATGTTTTGGCTGAGGAAATTCTTTCTGGTGCTGTTCGTGAGGGCGATACTGCTGTGGTTGATGTTGGAGAGGATGGTCAGGTTAAGGTTACTCAAGGTGAAAAACGAGAGTTGTTGCCTCAAGGAGCTGAGTAGGATTTAGTTTCTTCTGGGAACGGAAGTTAATTTTTCATGGTAAGACGGCAGAGAGTTTAAGCTTTCTGCCGTTTTGAGGGAGTAGGGAGTCAGAATTTTTAAATTAATGATGATAAAAATTGTCAGAACCAATTTAGGATTGCTATGTAAATTATAGTAGAGTAGAACTTTAAGAGATGCGGTCGGTGAGAGCTACGCTCCCTCCGCCTTCGGCGTTAAACAACCGTGAATGCCTGTGGATAAGTAGGACTTGCTGATTAAATATCAAAGCACTGACAGATATTGGTTTCAGCCTTTTTTTGCCTTTAAAAAGTGCGCCTGTTTCAGTCTAAAAAGCTCAAAAAGCTAGTATTTTAGGCGCATAGTTGGGCAAAAAAATTAAGGGACAAAACTTAGCTCCTGCCTCCTCGCTCATTCCCTTTTCTCCTGTCTCCTGTCTTCTGTCTCCTGACTCCTACCCCCACCAAAAGACTTTTTCAGCAAACCCTAAGTAACCGCCGACGACCTCAGTAGAAGCAAGGGACATTGCATGCAACGTCCGTACACATCAATTTTTCACGTTATGTGACGCTTTGTATCAGTTTTATGGATCAGCTAAATCAAATTTTTCGAGATGCCCAACTAGCCAATGATAGAATATAGACTGGAACAAGAATTTGCTGAACAAATGGATGCTAGAGATCCTCTCGCTTCCTTACGAAAAGAATTTTATATTCCCAAGGCTGCTTCTGGGGAAGAAAATATCTATTTCTGTGGTCATTCTCTAGGATTACAACCTGTAACTGTTCGAGAAAGCATCGAAAAGGTATTATATGATTGGGAAAAGCTGGGAATTGAAGGATACTTCTGCGGTACTCCTCGCTGGCTGGATTATAGTAAATCATTAAAGCCAAAAATGGCTGAAATTGTCGGCGCACTGGAGTCAGAAATAGCAATCATGAATACTCTGACCATGAACTTGCATCTGATGCTAGTCTCATTTTATCGACCTAGCCCAGAAAAATACAAAATTCTGATTGAAGCTAACGCCTTTCCTTCTCCTCGATATGCGCTCAAATCCCAGATTGAATTTCACGGTTACGATCCAGAAATTACCTTGCTGGAAATTAAACCTCGTCAGGGCGAAACCTACATCAGAACCGAAGATATTGAAAACTTATTAGAGCAAGAAGGTAATTCAATTGCTTTAGTATTTCTAGGAGGAATAAACTATCTAACAGGACAGTTTTTCGAGATGAAAAAAATTACTGAGCAAGCACACCAATACGGTTGCTTGGTAGGATTCGATCTCGCTCATGCTGTTGGCAATGTTCCCCTTGCTTTGCATGATTGGCAGGTAGATTTTGCAGTGTGGTGCAATTATAAATATATGAATAGTGGACCAGGAGCGGTCGGAGCTTGTTTCGTCCATGAAAAATATGCCCATCAGTTCAATTTACCTCGGTTTGCTGGTTGGTGGGGCAATAAAATTGAAACGCGGTTGCTGATGAAACAAGATATTGAACCGTCATCCGGTGCAGAAGGTTGGCAAATTAGTAATTCAGATGTTTTATCATTAGCGTCCCTGTCAGTTTCTCTAGATATCTTTGCCAGGGTGGGAATGGCACAATTAGTAACTAAAAGTCGCCTGCTGACTGGCTATCTTGAATTCTTATTGAATAGTCTAGAAAACAAACCTTTATTGCTTACCCCTGCCAATCCTGAAGCTAGAGGATGTCAGTTATCGATTCAGATTAAAAATGCCGAGGGAAATTTGCTGGAAAAGTTAACAGAACGAGGAATATTATGCGACTGGCGCGAACCAAACACCCTTCGGATTGCACCTGTTCCCCTCTAAAACCGCTATACAGAAGTTTTTCAATTTGTGCAAGCTTTATCAGAATTATAATAAAACTCGATCGGAATTATCAGAAAAAGGGTAGTCCTGCATAGTAATGGTATAGAGGAAAAAGGAAGATCTGGCACGGGAGCAAGGCTAGATAAAACAAAGTTATATGTGATATAAATTCTTCTGATAAAAAAAAAGGGTGATCACTGCAAGAAAAGGTAGGATATAATAAACTCTAGCCTATCCAATGCATTGTACATCGGCAGACCAAACATTCCGGTTTTCCGGAGTCGTCATCTCGCGGTGGAACATTGTCGGCGTTGGCGGGGCTTGTAACTGTTGGCTAAAATCTGGTATTATCTATTAAAATCTAGGATTATCTGTTTATGCTACTTGGATTCAAAACAGAGTTACATCCAAATAACCACCAAAAAACATTGCTAGCTAAACACGCGGGTGTAGCGCGTCATGCTTATAATTGGGGTTTGTGGTTAACTAAAAATATCTTAAACCATAACCAGCATAATCCTGATAGTAAGCTTAAATTTCCTACTGCAATCGACCTCCATAAACTTTTGGTAGCAATGGTTAAACCAAATAACTATTGGTACTACGAGGTTTCTAAAACAGCACCTCAGTATGCTTTGAGGTATTTATCCAATAGTTGGAAACGCTGTTTTACCAAAGTGTCTGGTCAACCTAAATTCAAGAAAAAAGGTAAAGATGATAGCTTTACTTTAGATGGTTCAATTACAGTTGGTTTTAATCAGATTAAATTACCAAGAATTGGATGGGTGAAAACTTATGAAATTTTACCAGATAATGTAACTCCTAAATCTGTAACTATTAGCAGGAAAGCTGATAGATGGTTTATTAGTTTCAAGACAGATACAGAAACTCAAATTACTGAAAAATCAGTAGATGTAGTTGGTGTAGATTTAGGAATAAAATCTTTAGCAACATTATCCACTGGCGAAGTATTTCCTGGAGCCAAATCTTATAGAAAGTTAGAAGCTCAACTTTCTCGGTTGCAATACTTGAATCGACATAAAGTCAAGTTTTCCAATAATTGGAAAAAAGCGCAACTTAAGATAGCTAAACTACATAGCAAAATAGCTGATATCAGAAAAGATACATTGCATAAACTTACTACTTACTTAGCCAAGAATCACAGCCAAATAGTAATAGAAGACTTAAATGTATCAGGAATGATGGCAAATCATAAGCTAGCTAAGGCTATTGCTGATATGGGTTTTTACGAGTTTCGTAGGCAGCTAGAGTACAAATGTCAACTATACGGCTCATCCTTAACCATTGTTGACAGATGGTTTCCCAGTTCTAAAACCTGTTGTAACTGTGGAACTGTAAAAGAGTCTCTGTTGTTATCAGAGCGCGCTTTCACTTGCGAAGACTGCAATTTTAGCTGCGATAGAGACTTGAACGCAGCGTTAAATTTAGCTCAGGCGGTCAGTTTGCTCCGCAACGCTAGCGCGAACGACCGTGACAGCTTGTGGACTGGATAACGCCGACGTTGCCAGGTTGAAGCAAGAATAGAACAGATTATTTATTATAGAAAATCATAGATTTATATAGATAATCATAGGTTTCTAAGAACGGTCAGTGATGTACCGCAAAAATTCGCTGGCGGTAGTGCAGCTCTATGTTCCCTGGTACAGTCCCTCGACGCTGGTTTAGGAATACAACACGCAGGTAACACTCAATCGTTTTTGCAGGAGATGCACTCCTATATGTCCCCCAGGCACCGCCAGTTTATTGTCGCCATTTGGTCAGGACCATCTATCAAACAGTTTATAATCGACCACCAACAGAGTCATCCTGCTTTATGTGATTTATACAATCATTGCGTTGAGGAGCTAATGAACTTTAGAAAACAGCACTTGGCAATTGCTGCTCAATATATCCTCCAACAAGCTCCCAAAGAGCAGAGGGGAACTGGCGGCACCAATTTTGTCCCTTTTCTCAAAAAAGTAGAAGCACAAACCAAAGCCAATCTAATCTCGAATGTGGTTTGATAGTAAATGGGGGCGTTGCTGAATTAAGGGATAAATATAAGTGGGATGGGCATCCTGCCCGCCCGAAAATATAAGGACTGGGCAAGATGCTCATTTCACAAAACTATTAAAATCATCCCGCATTTATGCAACGCTGTAAATGGTTATCCAGTTCATCCTTTATATATTCCGAAACAGTTTATGAAAGATACAAATACTGAACCAGATAAAGTTGGTACAACAGAAGCAGCATTTCTTCTAAATATTTCTACCGCTAGACTCAGGTTACTTCTCAGGCAAGGTCGTCTCAAAGGAGCCAAAAAAGTCAAACGCTTCTGGATCATTCCCTTAAATAGTCGGGGAATGCCAGAAATTACTCCTGGTCGTCGAGGTCCTCAAGGAACTTGGAATAAAGGATTCCGTACAGGCAATACTTTTATCCATGTGCTGCGAAGAGAAATTGACTATAACCGAGACCACGGTACTTCTCTTCCAGCAATTTCTGTCAAACAAGGAGGCAAAAACCATCGCTGCCACGAAGTAGAAATTCTGGGAAACTGCAAAATAGTCTATCGTCCTCATAAACCTAACAAAAGTCAAGCTGGTGGTGCGCGGCTGTGGATTGAGACAGAGCCTGATATTGAAATTATTCGCAAATTTTTCCGGGATGTAGAACTGCAAGAAGACAAACCTCAAGGCTTTGGTTAAGGTAGGGTCTGATTTTTAGATTCAACCAATTTTTATTTATACTATTAAATAGTACTGTCGCGTTGTGGATGCGTAAGTTCTGATTTATTGTAATCTATTTGGGATTGCTATATTTTGTGACAATAAGCATCTTAAAAAGCAATGTCAATATTATTGATCTACCAAAAACTCAAACTTTGATTTTTCCCTGCCACTACTACAACAGCAATATAATTAGATTCAGGAATAAACTGATATAAATACCAACGGGAAGCTGCTTGAAAATCTCCATTAATACTAGGGCGTGTCATCAATTAAAGATAAAGAGGTTGACATTAAAGGTATAGTATGCTTATAGAACCCCTGAGCGTATCTCTAAAAATTTAGGTGATCGCCAATCTCTGAAGCATTAGTCGAATAAAACACATAATTTACTTGGAAGTAGCATTTTCCAGGGTTCTTTTCCTGCGGAATGCTGCGCAAACAAAATTTTTAGTCAAGCTTTTACACCTCTCCATCCAGGGATTGGTTCTTTCCATCACCCACCAGGCTTGAACGGGAACAAACCCTTTTTTTCCCAGATTCTCTTTCTCTAACTTTGATGGTTTTGGCGATAGTTTAAACCGAATCTTAGTCATAATTGCCGGATAAATTTTCTTTAACTCCTCTATGATCTTTTCGGGGTGGTATCCATGATCAAGTAAGATAGTAATCTGAGGAATATTGACTGGTTTGGATTTCAAATAGTCGATGTTGTTTGAGATCATTTCTATTCATCCTACATCATCAGTTTCTGATGATGCATGTACAGTGGGTAAAAAAAGGAAAACCAAGACTATCAACTGCTAAGTGCCTCTTAATTCCAGCTGAATGTAGCTGCTGCCAAAAAACTGTGGAATCAGGAGGCAAATATGCAGGGCAAATCACACCAATTACAACCATTCTTAAGTTGGTAGAGGATACCATCAAGTATTTGCCTTTTCGTCCATTTTGTGGGACAAGTTTTCTTCTTTTTTGGCAATAATGGTTCAACTTGAACCCATTCTTTGTCTGTTAAACTGCTTGAATACGGCATTTGCCTAACTCTTGTTTAGGATAATTGGCGATCGCTACTTAGTATAAACTTGGACGGAAAAGATACGCTCAGGGGTTCTATAAAGAATAACTACAGGAATAACAGGCATAGGACTGCTCTCAATGACTAGACGTTATGGTTTGCGTGACGACCAATGGGAACCCATTCCACATTTACTACCAGGCCGTGAAGGAACTGTAGGAAGAACAGCATGCATACAACCGCCTCTTTGTAGAAGCGGTTTGATACAGATATCGGGCGGGAATTCCTTGGACAGACTTACCAGAAAGATTTGGGGACTTCCGCATTGTCCATACCCGTTTTAGCCGTTGGAGCGGTTCTGGAGTCTGGGAAAGACTATTTCAAACTCTAGCTGAGGATGCAGATAACGAATATGCCATGATCGATGCCACTATTGTTCGTGCTGATCAACATAGTGCCGGAGTGAAGGACAGTAGTGCAGAACAGGAAGACATTGGCCGTAGCAAAGGAGGGTTGAGTACCAAGATACATGGAGTAGTAGATGCTCTGGGTAATCCTACTAATTTTTTTTACTACTGGTCAAGCATCGGACTTGGATGGGGCAGATGTAGTATTACCGATGGTAAAAGCGGAAGCAGTATTAGGGGAAAAAGCTGATGATGCTCAGGAGCGGGTGCCAATCGCCTTTGACCCACAGAGGAATAGAAGTAGTGATTTCCCCGAAAAAAAAAACTGCGCGTGAACTGCGTAATTATGATCAGATATTGTACAAAGCAGGTCTATGAATCGAAAATTTCTTTGCCAAACTCAAAGAGTATCCAGCGTTGGCTCCGCCTAGCGGCAGCTATATCGCTACTAGATACGATCAACGTTCGTTTAACTTCCTGGGAGGGATTTATTTGGTAGCCTCAGTCATTTTATACCAAGCGTGAAAAAATAATGTTACGAATAGTAAGAGGAATAAAAAGACTTTTCAGAATATTCCCTTTGACAAAAAAGATGACTTCCGACCTAAAAAATGGTATTGAAGCCCTTCCTATACGACTCCTGACTCCTGACTTCCCCTCCTGGGAGGGGGAGGGGCGAGGGGTGGGTTGACTCCTAAGAAATATCCTAACTATTTGTAGCAAACATTTATCAATTTGGTATTATGAGCATAGCGATTGCCATCGACCTAGAGCATACAATACCCCTACTTGTCAATTTTTTAATTGATGACACGCCCTAATAAAAGGCAATTTTTTTATAAATATTTATAAATAGATGATAGTAAGGAGTAGGGTAGAATTTCATACAATTTTCCTTTCTCCTTACTCCCGAAGGAGGGATTATATAACTATATTTAACTCTCTATCCCTACCTCCTTACTCTTCCATATCTTCTGGGTCTATATCTTCTGTTTCTTCTGCATCTATTTCTTCCATATCTTCTATTTCTTCTGTTTCAGTGGCAGGAACTAAAGCTACTTCTGCGATGGTATCTGCGTCATCTAGTTTTTGTACCCTTACTCCTGTAGCACTACGAGATTGAATCGAAATAGCGTCAACTGCTTGACGAATAATAATTCCGCGAGTAGTAATCATTATTAATTCTTCAGTTTCGTTGACTATTCGTAAAGAAGCTAATTTATCTTGTTTCCGTTTCTTCTTCTTAAACTTAGTAGCAATGCGACCTTTACCACCTCGGTTTTGTAAGGTAAATTGAGAAACTGGCACCCGCTTTCCATAACCACCAGTAGTAATAACTAATGCCCACGGACCACTATTATTAACTGATGTAGTTTCTTCAGTTTCTTCCTCTTCTATTTCTCCATTTTCTAGTTCTAATTCTGCTTCTTCTAGCTCTAATTCTTCCTCATCAACATCAGCAATTTTATCTAAAATTGAACTGGGTAAAATATCCATACTAATTAACTCATCATCTTCGATCAGTTTCATAGATTTTACCCCTCTAGTATTACGACCCAAAGAACGTAATTGCTTATTATCCGTTCTAAAGTGAATTGCCATCCCAGAACTAGAAGCAATAATCACACTATCATCAACTTTCGCTCTTCTTACCCATCTTAATTGGTCGCCTTCAGCGAGAGAAATAGCGATTAATCCATTAGAACGGATATTAGAAAATGCTGATAAAGGTGTTTTTTTAATATATCCACCTTTGGTCAACATCACTAAAAATTTGTCATCCGTAAATTCAGAAACTGCCACTATAGAAGTTACTTTTTCATCTCGTGGAATAGGTAACATTTGTACCACTGGTACACCCCTTGCTATACGAGAACCAATAGGAATTTGATAAGCATTTAGACAGTAAACAACACCTCTTTGAGTAAAGAATAAAATACTGTCATGGTCACAACAACTGAGAAAATGTTCAACTCCATCATCATCTTTCATTTTCGTACCAGACTTACCACGAGTTGCTCGACTTTGAGCCTCAAAAGTATTAACTGGCATCCGTTTAATATAGCCTTGTTCTGTTAGTAAAATAATTGCTTTTTCATTGGCAATTAAATCTGTATCATCTAGCTCACCTTCTGCTAATTCAATGATAGTTCTTCTCGGAGTAGCATAACGTTCTTTTATTTCTAAAGCTTCAGTTTCAATAATTTCTAGAATCCGTTCCCGTTTCGCTAATATATCTTGTAAATCAGCAATTCTTAACAGTAATTCTTCATGCTCTTGTTCAATTTTTTGCGCTTCTAATGCTGTTAATCTTCTTAACTGCATTTGTAAAATTGCGTCTGATTGTACTTCAGATAAACCATGATTTTCAATTAACTCTTGTTTAGCAGTAGGAGTATCTGCAGCCTGACGAATTAATTGAATAATTGCATCTAAATTGTCTAAAGCAATTAACAAACCTTGTAATAAATGGTCTCTTTCTTCAGCTTTTCGGAGTTCATATTGAGTCCTTCTCGTAATAGTTTCTATCCGAAAATCTAGGAAAACTTCGAGATATTTTTTCAGCGTTAGTAACTGGGGTTCTGAATTTACTAATGCTAAAATATTAGCTCCAAAATTTGCTTGTAGCGTGGTTTGTTTATAAAGATTATTGAGTACAACTCTAGGATAAGCATCTCGTTTGAGTTCGATAACTACCCGCATTCCGTCGCGATCGCTTTCATCCCTAATATCAGAAATGCCATCAATTTTTTTGTCATTAACCAGTTCAGCAATTTTTTCAATTAAAGCTGCTTTATTAGTTTGGTAAGGTAACTCTGTAACAATAATAGCTTCTTTATCAGGACGACCGCGCTGTTCGAGAGTTTCTATAGTAGCGACTCCCCGCATAGTTATAGAACCGCGACCGAGTGTGTAAGCATCACGGATACCAGATTTTCCCAGAATTTGAGCCCCTGTAGGAAAGTCAGGACCGGGAATGTAGTGCATTAACTCAGTATCAGTTATTTCTGGGTTGTGTATCAGTGCTAACAAACCATCAATAAGTTCCCCCAAGTTGTGGGGAGGAATATTAGTTGCCATTCCCACTGCAATACCAGACGAACCATTGAGGAATAGTTGAGGAATGCGGGAGGGCAATGCCAACGGTTCTTGTTGAGAACCATCAAAGTTATCTACAAAATCTACTGTTTCTGCATCAATATCCCGCAACATGGCATCAGAAGTGAGCGCTTGTAGACGACACTCTGTGTAACGCATAGCCGCAGGTGGGTCATTGTCTACGGAACCAAAATTACCGTGACCGTGAATGAGGGGCGATCGCATTGAGAAATCCTGAGCCATTCGCACCAAAGCATCGTACACCGCTGTATCGCCGTGGGGATGATACTTACCCAGCACTTCTCCCACAACACGAGCGCATTTACGGAAAGGGCGGTCTGCTGTTAACCCTAATTCGTTCATGGCATAGAGTATGCGGCGATGTACGGGTTTGAGACCATCTCTAGTATCTGGTAATGCCCTACCTACGATTACACTCATGGCATATTCTAGGTATGATTGGGACATTTCATTACGGAGATCGGTCGGTACAATTCGTGACTCAGAAGTAGTCATACTAATGAAAAACTCCGTTAAATATATAATGAATTAGCAAAAAACCGAAAAAATTGGATTTCGTCCGATTAAGTTCGGTGTATTTGCCAAATTATGCTGTTTACGTCTACAATTATAGCATATTTTGTGTCTATTTTTTGAGAAAATTAATGAGTAATAGATAAGTATTTTCCGTCCGATTTCAAGTTAAAATACTGGTATGATTACACTGAAGAAGGAAGAAGGAAGAAAAAAGAAGGAAAAAGTGGAGGGGGATAGTCAATGACTTATAACTCCAACCATCTGTAAACACCGTGTAGACAGGGGGGTATTAAACCCAAAATCAAAAGATAAAAAGTTTCATTTAATCAAAAAAAATCTAATATCTAAAATTAACTGATGATTTCTGTTATTTATTCCGATGAATTTCTCGAACACAAAACTGGTATGCTACACCCGGAGCGACCAGAACGTTTAACTGCAATTGTCAAAACTCTCAAAACTTTTCCTCACAATGGCCAATTGCAATGGCGATCGCCCACCCCGGTGCAACAACGTCATTCATCATTGATGACACTACTAGAAAAAGTTCACTCTCGCAGCCATATTCAAGCAGTAGCAGAAATAGCTAATCAAGGTGGCGGTTATTTGGATGGAGATACGCCAGTTTCTGCGAAAAGTTATGATGTGGCATTATTAGCGATAAGTGCTTGGTTAGATGGAGTCGATCTAGTATTAGCAAATGCCAATCCGGCGTTTGTGTTGGCGAGACCCCCTGGACATCATGCTGAAAGTAGACGAGGCATGGGATTTTGCTTATTTTCCAATGCGGCGATCGCAGCTCATTATGCTCTAGAGAAACCAGGTATTAACAAAGTCGCCATTCTAGACTGGGATGTGCATCACGGTAACGGTACTCAAGAAATTGTCGAAACCAACGAAAATATAGCCTACTGCTCCCTCCATCAATCTCCCTGTTATCCAGGCACTGGCTCTGCTGATGAACATGGTTTCCACAATAATGTATTAAATTTACCCATGTCACCAGGTACCACAATGGCAATTTATCAACCCACATTCGAGCAAAAAGTTGTACCCTTTTTAGCTAGCTTTCAACCAGATTTATTGATTGTTAGTGCTGGCTATGATGCTAACCGTGACGACCCATTAGCAGGTATTGCTCTACAACCAGAAGACTATGGAGAATTTACAAAATATTGTTTGCAAATAACCCGCAAAATCTTATTTGGTTTAGAAGGTGGTTATGACCTACCTAGCTTATCTCAATCAGTAGTAGCAACAATTGAACGTTGTTTGTAGATTAATTCAGTTAGCCTCCTACCGGAAGAACTGTGTTAGCAGTTATCAGTACCTCCGGCAATAGGGAAGCTTTGAAGATGTAGGTAAGTTAAAGCGATCGAAGATTTCAAAATCAAACATTATCAGGACTTAAATTAAACGGACATGAAATGATATGAATAATTATATTTTAACTGAGACTGGATTGATTCGCTACCACTCAATTAATTTGCAATTTTGTAATTCTCTAGGTTGTGTGGGTACTAACCACAAATCTAATCAAAACGCAAATTTTGTGTTTAAATGGTTAGTCCAGCCCACTTTTTTCAAGTAAACGTTATTTTGGTGACAATACGTCGGGATGCTAGGCCAGTTCCAACCTCTATTGTTCGGCATTAAACAGCCAAAGAGATTTGAAAAGCTAGTGTGCCGAACGTAAAAAGTTTAAATAACCGGGCGAGGCCAACTTTACATCTAAAATAAATTGATAGCTGAAGAAAATCAAGGCTTGCAATTAAAAATTGACCCTGGTTCTAAACAAACAGGCTTTGCAATGGTTACCCAAAGTGAAGAAGTTATCTTTGCAATGGTTTTAATCCATCGTGGTCAGTAAATCAAGAATGCTTTGGAGCGACGGCGAACTCTTCGTCGAGGTCGTCGTCGAAAAACTCGCTACCGTAAGTGCAGATTTTTCAACCGCAAACGAAACAAAGGATGGCTGCCACCAAGTTTCAGGCATCGGGTTTTGAGATCATGTCCGTTGGGGCGCGTTTGTGTAAAAGTTAGCGTGGATATCTACAGGAAATTTAAGTTTTTTTCTTGCTCAATGGCCTTCCTGTTTGTTGCCTGTTGCCTTCCGGAGCTTTTGCCTGTTGCCTACCTTTTCTATACAATACCGATGCTACCGGACATGATATGACTGTAGAAACTTGGGTTAATAGACTTTGTAAACTAAGTCCGATAAGTAGTTTGACTATGGAATTGGTCAAGTTTGACACCCAGAAAATACAGAACCCAGAAATTTCAGGAGTTGAATATCAAAAAGGGGAACTATTTGGTGATCATGTCCGGGAGTATCTATTAGAGAAATGGGGTCGATTATCTGCTGATTGTGGGGCAATAGATACGCCCTTAGAAGTTGAACATATAGTTCCACGCTCAAAAGGTGGTAGTAATCGGGTGTCTAATTTAGCCATAGCTTGTCATCAATGCAACCAAAATAAGGGTGCTATGGATATTCGGGAATTTCTCGAAAATAAACCGTCTATACTAGCTCATGTTCTAAAGGTTGCCAAAACGCCATTAAAAGATGCTGCTGCAGTCAACACAACCCACACTCAAATCTTTGAAACTTTAAAAGCAAAAGGTTTGCGTGTGATTACCGGTAGTGGTGCTGGTACTAAATATAACCGTTGTCGGTTGAATTTGCCAAAAGAACATTGGATAGATGCTGCTGGCGTTGGTGAAATTGAAAAGTTAACAATATTTACTTCTCAACCCCTGGTCGTCACAGCAATGGGACATGGTTGCCGACAAATGGTACAGATGGATAAATATGGTTTTCCTAGGATTGGTGACAAAGCAAAAAAACCTGTACCAGGTTGGAAAACAGGGGATATGATCAATGTCGTCAAAGGCCAAAATGCTGGGTTAAAAGCAGTCAGGATGAAAACTGTGACAAGCAAAGGCAACTTTGATATCCGAGAGGGGGATCAAATTTTGTCTGTATCTCGAAACCATATCCAACCGGTCCATAGACAAGATGGATACAATTACTCATTTTAAGTATATTTTTTCTAAGAGCATAAAAGTACCCTGGGGCGTAGGAAAATATAAATATTTTAGAAAGGCCAATCATCAGTATAAATGGACAACTTGATTCAGGAAATGCCATGAAATAGACACAATACTCCCTTACTGTACTTTAAAAGTGAAGAGTATGTCAAAATCAGCAATATAATTATGGGCATAAAACAGATATTTCAAACCCAATGTTTGAAATCCAGCGGCAGCTTAGGGCCAGCTAACTAGCAGAAACCTGTGTAGTGATTTCTCTCCTAGCTGCTAAGGCTAAATCTACCGCCTATATGTAATACTTAAGTAACACAAAAGTGTAGCACCTAACAAGAGAGTTAAATTATGAAAAAAGACCTCACTAATTATCGTAATTTCGGCATCTTCGCCCACGTTGATGCAGGCAAGACCACCACAACCGAAAGAATCCTGAAACTAACCGGAAAAATCCATAAAATCGGTGAGGTCCACGAAGGTGCAGCAACAACAGACTTTATGGAACAGGAGCAAGAGCGGGGTATTACAATTCAATCCGCTGCCACAAGCTGCTTCTGGAAAGACCACCAGTTAAATATTATTGATACCCCTGGCCACGTTGACTTTACCATCGAGGTATATCGTTCTCTCAAGGTACTTGATGGTGGTATTGGTGTATTCTGTGGCTCTGGTGGTGTGGAACCCCAGTCTGAAACCAACTGGCGCTATGCCAACGATTCTAAAGTTTCTCGGATTATCTATGTAAACAAACTTGACCGGACCGGAGCTGATTTCTACAGGGTTGTGAAGCAGGTTGAAGATGTACTCGCGGCCAAGCCATTAGTAATGGTATTACCTATTGGTATTGAGAATGATTTTGTGGGAGTAGTCGATCTACTAACCCGCAAAGCATGGGTATGGGATGATTCTGGAGACCCAACCAAATATGAAATTAAAGACGTTCCAGAGAACATGGTTGATGATGTAGAGAAATATCGGGAAATGTTGGTTGAAACTGCTGTGGAGCAAGATGACGAAGTGATGGAAAAATATCTGGAAGGAGAAGAGCCAGATATTGACACTCTCAAGAACTGCATCCGTAAGGGAACCAATGAGTTGGCTTTCTTCCCTACCTACTGTGGCTCATCTTTCAAGAATAAGGGCGTGCAGTTGGTACTAGATGCGGTAGTTGATTATCTACCTAACCCGACTGAAGTTAAACCACAGCCAGAGATCGATCTAGAGGGTAATGAGACTGGTAATTTAGCTTATGTTGACCCTGAGAAGCCTCTGCGTGCTTTGGCATTCAAAATCATGGACGACAAATATGGTGCTCTAACTTTTACCCGCATCTATTCTGGTATGTTGTCCAAAGGTGACACAGTGCTGAATACTTTTACAGGTAAAACTGAGCGAGTTGGACGTTTGGTGGAAATGCACGCTGACTCTCGCGAAGAAATTGAATCAGCTCAAGCTGGTGATATTGTTGCTATCGTTGGTATGAAGAATGTCCAAACTGGTCATACTCTCTGTGACCCTAAAAATCCTGCAACTCTAGAACCGATGGTGTTCCCCGATCCAGTGATTTCTATTGCTGTGGCAGCAAAAGACAAAGGTTCTGTGGAAAAACTGGGCATGGCATTGAGCAAGATGGTTCAGGAAGACCCGTCTTTCCGAGTTGAGACAGACCCGGAAAGTAATGAAACTATTATCAAGGGTATGGGTGAGTTGCATTTGGATATCAAGGTTGATATTCTGAAGCGGACTTATGGGGTTGATGTGGAAGTTGGTAAGCCACAAGTAGCTTATCGCGAGTCTATTACTAAGCGTCTTGAAGATAGTTATACTCACAAGAAGCAGTCTGGTGGTTCTGGTCAATTTGCTAAGATTGACTATATTTTTGAGCCAGCTGAACCAGGTGAAGGTTTCCAATTTGAGTCAAAGGTGACTGGTGGAAATGTGCCCAGAGAATTTTGGCCAGCCGTGCAAAAGGGTTTTGAAAGTAGTTTTGAAAAGGGTATGTTAGCGGGTTTCCCTTGTGTGGATATGAAGTTTACGTTGATGGATGGTGCTTTTCACCCGGTTGACTCCTCGGCGATCGCCTTTGAGATTGCTGCTAAGGCGGCCTATCGACAGTCTTTTTCTAAAGCATCTCCTCAGTTACTCGAACCGATAATGAAGGTTGATGCGTTTACCCCTGACGATCATGTTGGTGATGTGATTGGAGACCTCAACCGCCGTCGAGGAATGATTAAGTCTCAAGATTCATCACCCATGGGTACTCGTATTAAAGCAGATGTGCCATTGAGTGAGATGTTTGGTTATATTGGTGACTTGCGGACTATGACTTCTGGTAGAGGTCAGTTTTCAATGGAGTTTTCCCATTATGCACCTTGCCCTGCTAATGTGGCGGAAGTGGTAATTAAGGAAGCTAAAGAGCGTGAAGAAGCGAAGAAATAGTTAGGTCTGGTATATAGAACCCATTTGAGATCTATTTAAAAATAAAGGGGCAGATGAGGAGATGGGGGATGGGGTGTATTGAAGTATTTTCAATTATTGCTTCTATCCCACTCCCGACTCCATGGCTCAAAATTGTCATCCAGCTCAAGATACCAAATGGGTTCTATACAGGGTTGAAAACTTAAAATTAACTTCCCTGGCGGGAAGTCCCGCGCTCTCCTGTTGGCGGAGCAAGTGCGGCAGCTATTAGGGGAGCGTCGGGATGAAAGCCAAGGCCAAGAGTCAGATACCTCCATGCACTAAATTTTCTTATACCCTTAACAACCTAGGAGGTATTTTGTTACTATCAAGATCAACGCAGGGGGTTGACATCACCTCTGGCAAAACAGCGGTCAGTTTTTTTCCTGACTGAAGAATCCTGGGTTGTCGCGTAAGCACAACGTCGGGAGTATGTCAAGTAGAAAAGCCTTGTATAGACATCTCTAGAAAACCTTGTAGGGGGGGTTCGGTGGAAACCTCCTACAAAATTTTTTATTTTTTCCCTAATGGGATATTTGATATATTGACATTCTCCCCCGGCTAAAGCACGGGGGATTCCAAACCTCACGATTTGGGTTTGCTCTTTCTCTTCGTTCGAGCTGACTTACTAGATTGAGTTTCCTCAACAAAGCAGAGGCCATTCTCTCCAGAGGCGTTAATTTCCGTCTGCCCGACCGTAAATGTAACTATTACTACGGAGTCTCTGGAAGTTAAAAATGGTGCTCAAATATCTGCCAATACCTTTGGTAATGGGAATGCAGGGACTGTGGAGATTAATGCTACTGAGACTGTGGTCTTGGATGGAGGAGACTCAGAATTTGTCACTGGAGCATTTAGCGCAGTGCAACCAGGAGCAGAAGGGGATGCAGGAGATGTAACTATTACCACCAGGTCTCTGGAAGTTATTAATGGTGCTCAAGTATCTGCCGATACCTTCGGCAAGGGGAATGCAGGCAGTGTGGAAATTAATGCTACTGAGACTATAGTCTTGGATAGAGGAGACTCAGAATATCTCACTGGAGTCTTTAGCGATGTGAACCGAGAAGCAGAAGGGGATGCGGGGGGTGTAACTATTACCACCGGGTCTCTATTCGTTAAAAATGGTGCTGAAATATCTGCCAGCACCCAAGGCCAAGGAGACGCAGGCAATATATTCATCACAACAGAAACTCAACTAACAATAAACGAAAACGCTCAAATCTCTGCCTTCACCGAAAGCAGTGGCATAGGAGGCAATATCATCCTATTCGCCCCAGAAACCCTCAACATTACTGACAACGGACAAATAACAGTCCGCAGCAGCGGATCAGGCAAGGCAGGCCAAATTGACATCCTTAGTCCCAACATCACCCTCTCTGACGGTATAGATATCACCGCTTTTACCACAGGTCTAGGCAACGCTGGTGACATCAACCTAGAAGGCGACCAAATCAACATCCAACCCAACACCCAAATACTAGCCTTCACCGAAAACACCGGAGAAGGAGGCAACATCACAGTCAAAGCCACAGAAACCCTCAACCTACAAGCAGACACCCAACTATCAGTCGAAACCAACAGAGGCGGAAAAGCCGGAAACATAGAAATCACCACCCCCCAACTCACCATCGGCGAAAACGCCCAAAGAAGTGCCACAGTCAACCTCGGAGCAACAACAACAGATCCAGGAGGCAACATCACCATCAACACCAACCAACTCAACATCGCAGGAGAACTGGGAATATTTGCCGAAACCGAAGCCACAGCAGATGCAGGCGTTCTCACCCTCAGCCCCTACAAAACCAACCCCAACCTAGACATCAACTTCACCAACCAAGGCTTCATCTCAGCCTCCACAAGCTCCACAGGCAACGGAGGCAACATCAACCTCACCGCCCCAGAAAGCATCAACATCAAAGGAGACGGCAACATCTCAGTCCAAACCACAGACAAAGGAAACGCAGGAGCTATCAACATTGGCACTCAAAACCTGACACTCTCCGATGGAGTAGCCATATAGCAACCGCCAAGGCGGTTAGGACACTGCTTGCAGAACTAATTCAATCGCCGGAAAGCAAACAATCAAATCCTTTGAGCTGGTGACGAATGCGACTTTTAAGCCAAGACCAACATTTCTCTATGGGATTGAGGTCTGGTGAATAAGGAGGTAAATACAACAGTTGAC